>JAYTUF010000578.1:0-21302 GCA_043744755.1 Anatilimnocola sp. | reverse complement strand
AGCGGGCGGCCGGTTGCGCCCGTTGGAGTTAGAGCGCATCGGCGATGAGCCGTTGCGCGTGGAGAATCCGCGCAACAACAAGCTGTACTTCATTGTTGCGGCAGATCGATATGCCCATGAGAAGAATGCAGCACCGCAGCCTGCCAATGGTCATTGGACGGAAGAGCAGAATGCTCGGCGATTTGAATTGATCGACAAGGAAATCGACGGGACAATTTCTCCGACGGAGACGGTCGAACTGAATGGTTTGCAACACGGTATTGACGATTACCTTCGGCGAGTCGCTCCCTTGCCAATTGCGGCCGCACGGCAACTGCACGAGCGACTTCGCCGTTCCCTGGGAAGCTCGGACCAACCTTGACGCATGACGCCGTTTCTCTATCTGTCCACGTCTATGTGAGCAGTTGCTAGGCTTTCCCGACGACTTGCCGGATTTGCGAACTCGGCAGCCGCCAAATGGAAACCGCCGTCCCGCGGGTATCGAACAATCGTTTCTTGTGCGTCGGGAGCGGGGGGAACTCGGCAAAATTTACTAAGACCTTATTTTTGTTAGGTAAGCGCCCATGGATAGTCGCCTCGACTTAGCTCTCAAACAAATCGAATTCGCCCGCAGTTACACCCTGTCTCTGTTAGCCGACATCGGCGACCAGGAATGGTTTCAGATGCCCGCCGGCGCGACTACGCACCTTGCCTGGCAGGTGGGGCACATCGCCATGGCCGAATATGGCCTGGGTTTATACCGGCAGCGGGGCCGGCAGCCCGCGGACTTGCAACTGATGACTTCCACGTTTCGCAAGCAATTCAGCCGGGGCAGCACGCCGCAAGTCGATCCTACAGATAACCCGCCGATCAGCGAAATCCGCGCGACGTTCGACCGCGTGCATGAGCAAGTCCTGCTGGAGCTGCCGACGTTCACCAGTGCGTCCTTGGACGAGCCGTGTGACATGCCCTATGCCGGTTACCCAACCAGATTCGGCGCGCTGCTCCTGGCATCGCATCACGAGATGCTGCACGCCGGTCAGATCGGCATGTTGCGCAGGTTGCTGGGGAAAGCGCCAGTGCGGTGAGTAAATGGTGTTTTCTGAGCGGTCAGACTGCCACGAGCAACGCGGCGAAGCTTGTGACCGTCCATTTTTTCGACAGGGATTGAAGCTATGCGAATTGAAGGCCAGCGCATCAAACGAACGCGCTTCGTACAAACCGCCAGGTTCGTTGTGGCGGTTGAAGTCGAGTTGGTCATTCCGCCAGACGATCCTGCGGAACCTTGCCTCGAAGCTGAAACGGTCAATTTGCTGCGCCAGATCAAGGAGCACGCCGAGCAAGGCGATCTTGATTGGCTGCGTCAGCGGGGCAAGGTTTATGCGGCGATTGAAGCCGCTTGATGGCGCAGGCAACGTAAACCAATCCCAGCAGTCGATTCCAGGGGATATTTTTGTTTTCGGCGCCCGCTCTGGTACGATCAGGGGAGGAGTTCACAACAAGGGGATTCATTCGCTATGCCGTTACACGATTGGACTCGCGTTGATGCAGGTCTCTTTCATGCCTTTCACCTGCAGTGGATTGCCGCATTAACCAATGGCCTGAATGCTGGTCTGCTTCCGTCGGACTATTACGCGCTCCCCGAGCAAAAGACAGGTGGTTTCGGCCCGGATGTATTGGCCTTGAAACTCTCTACCGATTCGGATGACGCTGGTCATGAAGCAGGCCAGGGGGGGCTGGCGGTCGCGTTAGTACCGCCAAAAACTGCAATTGTTAGTTGCGTTGAAGAGGACTTTTATGCCAGGAAAGCAAATCGCATTACTGTCCGCCATCGTCATGGCGATGTTGTGGCGATCATTGAGATTGTCTCTCCCGGAAACAAGGCGAGTAAAGCCGCGTTCTCTGCCTTTGTGAAAAAGGCGGTTGAGTTCATACAGCACGGCATTCATGTCCTGATCATCGACGTCCATCCTCCTGGCCCGCGCGATCGATTCGGAATTCACCAGCCAATTTGGAGTGAATTTCGTGACGAGGCATTTGAGTTCCCACCAGGCAAGGATCGTTTGCTGGCCTCGTACGATGCGGGTCCGCCATGGGTTGCTTATGTAGACCCCGTGGGAGTCGGTGATTTGCTTCCAGAAATGCCCTTATTCCTTCGCCCGGAGGTTTACATTCCCGCTCCCTTAGAATCAACGTATCGTACGGCTTGGAGCGTATTGCCAGCCCCGCTGACCAGCTTATTGAAATGAACGATAACGCCGTTACGTTGACCCTCTCCACAGCAGCGCTTAGAGTAGGTTTAACGGCGGTGTTGCGTGTCCGTCTCTCATCTCCTCGCTTTCGTTCGGCCCCAGTTTCATGCTTGCTAAACGTGTCATTCCCTGTCTCGATGTCGAGCGGGGCCGGGTTGTGAAGGGGACGAACTTTCTGCAACTGCGCGATGCGGGGGACCCGGTCGAGGTGGCCCGGCGGTATGAGCAGGAGGGGGCTGACGAACTCGTTTTTCTCGATATTACGGCCAGCCACGAGCAGCGGGGGATCATGCTCGATGTCGTTCGCCGCACGGCCGAGCAGGTCTTCATGCCGCTGACGGTTGGCGGCGGCATCCGCACGCTGGAAGACATTCGTGCATTGCTCAACGCCGGCAGTGATAAGGTTTCGATCAATTCCGCGGCCTGCAAGGATCCCGAGTTCGTACGCGCGGCGGCGAAGCGGTTTGGGAACCAGTGCATTGTGGTCAACATCGATCCCAAGCGCGTGTGGCGAGCGGGCGCTGCAGGTCAAGCCCCTCACCCCAGCCCTCTCCCCGGAGTACCGAGGAGAGGGAGTTCTTGCATCTGGGAAGTTCACATCAACGGTGGGCGCACGCCCACTGGGCTGGAAGCGGTGGCTTGGGCTCGGCAAGTGGAAGAACTCGGGGCCGGCGAGATTGTGCTGACCAGCATGGATTGCGATGGGACCAAGGATGGGTACGATTTGGAGATTACCCGCGCGGTGAGCGATGCGGTTTCGATTCCCGTCGTAGCCAGCGGCGGGGCGGGGCGGCCGGAACACCTGGCCGATGCCATCACCATCGGGCGGGCGGATGCCGCGCTCGCGGCCAGCATTTTTCACTTCGGCGAGTTCACGATCCGCGAGACGAAGCAGATCATGGCCAGCCGGGGCGTGCCGGTTCGTTTGTGAATGCGCATTGCCCTTGAATGCAGTCCGAGTCGGAACACTCGGTCGTTATCATTGAACAGAGAGAGGATTTGAAACATGAGTCACGCGCCATCACCCGCTGCCGCTGGTCCGCCGGCTGCCGCGCCGACGATCGAAGACCTGATTGCCAAGATGTCGGTCGAGACGCGCGATCTCGAAATCGACAAGTTCTTCCGCGCGCTCGTCAAGTTCGAAGGCTCCGACCTGCACATGAAGGTCGGCCGGCCGCCGATGATCCGCGTCCGCAATGAACTGCGGCCACTGAATCATCCGAACATCGAGCGGATCGAAATGGCCAAGCTGCTCGTGCCGATGATGAACGATCGCAATCGCCGCATCTTCGATGACGAGGGTGGTGCCGACTTTTCACATAGCTGCGATGTCGATGGCACCCGCTGGCGGTTCCGCGTGAATTTGCTGCAACAGAACGGCTGCATGGGTATGGTTGCTCGCCGCATCAGCAACAAAATCCCCAACTTCGAAGGCCTGTTTTTGCCCGCGTCGATCGAGAATCTCTGTTTTTACGACCAAGGGATGGTGCTGCTCGCCGGCGTGACCGGTTCCGGCAAGAGCACCACCATTGCCTCGATGCTGGACTACATCAATCGACGTGAACGGGTGCATATTCTCACGCTGGAAGATCCCATCGAATTCATCTTCACCGAGGACAAAGCCGTTATCAATCAGCGCGAAGTGGGCTTCGACGTCAAGGACTTCAAAATCGGCATGAAGCACGCGGTGCGTGAGGATCCCGACGTCATGCTCGTCGGCGAAATGCGCGACGAAGAGACCTTCATGACGGCCATTCACGCGGCCGAAACCGGTCACTTGGTGTTCGGCACCATTCACGCCAGTTCGGCCCCATCGACGATTGGCCGTATTTTGGACTTGTTCCCCGATTCGATGCACAAAGCCATCCGCAGCGCCATTGCCTTCAATATGAAGGGGATCGTGGCCCAGAAACTATTGAAGTCGATCAAGCCGGGCGTGCCCCGCGTGCCGACCTGCGAGATTATGCTATTTAATTCGATCATCAAAAAACTGGTGCTCGAATCGCAAGACAACAAACTGGCCGATGCCATCCGCATCGGCGCCGCCGATGGCATGCAAGATTTCACCATGAGCCTCAAAACATTGATTGATGATGGCCTGATTGACCGGCCGACCGCCTTTGAAGTGGCCCCCAATCCGGACGCGCTCAAAATGGCCCTCAAAGGCATCAACGTCTCGCAGCCTGGAATTATTTAATGTTTCGCACCGTGATGTCTGGAGCGCCCTTGTGCGCGCGCTCCTGCGCGCTGACCTGCGCCGGCGCTGCGCTGATCGTGTTGATTGGCGGCGGCGACTTGCACGCTCAGCAGGTCGATTATGTAACCGGTCTGACGGAGCCGCACGCGCTCAATCGCGGCCCAGGCTTCTACCTGGCCATTTGGAAGTTCGTGTTTCTCCTGCTCCTCTTTTGGATGTGGGTCAAGACCACCGATTGGCTCAATCGCGATTGCCTGGAAATCGGCAAGAGCATCGGCCTGCCGCCGGACGTTTGGAATCCCGTCGTCGTCTTCTCGTTCTTCCTGGCCTTTATCATCGCGCTGTTCATTCCAATCTTCCTGGTCAGTTACGCGCTGATATTTGTCGCTTACCTCGCGCCGCTGGTAACGTACATCTTGCTCCGTAACGGCCGGGTGACGACGGAACGCAAGGTCCTTACACCCGCTCATATTCAGCGGATGATCCAGAATATCGGTCGCGGCCGAAAGGGTCCTGTGGTCGAGAAGCAGCCCTGGGAATTGGGGCCGGAGGTCAATCTGCAGGCGGTCGGTCCGGTGGCCTCCGTGAATCAATCGAACATGATCGAAGCCCGCCAATTGCCCGCCTACGTGCCGGTGAAGCGGATGCTTGCCGATGGCTTCGAGAACCGCGCGGAAAAGATCATGCTCGAGTTCACCGCCGACGCGGTGGCGGTGAAATACTATGTCGATGGTGTTTGGCACGCAGGGAATCCCAAGATTCACGAGAAGGAACCGCTCAATCGCCAATGGGGCGACCAGATGCTGTTCGTGCTCAAACGAATGGCAGCGCTCGATCCAGCCGACCGCCGCAAGAAGCAGGAGGGGCACCTCAAGGTCGAATACGGCGGCAACAAGTACGACACGATCATGTCCTCCCAAGGGACAGCCACCGGCGAGCGGGCAGTGGTCACGTTTGTCCTCATCACCAAGCACGTGCGGATGCTGGAAGAGTTGGGCATGCGCGAACCGCAGCGCGACAAGCTCAAAGAGATTCTGGCGATGGGCAACACGGGGATCGTTGCTTTCGCCACGCTTCCCGGCGATGGTTTGACATCGACCTGGGTCGCATCGCTGCGGGCAACCGATCGCCTGCTGCGGGACTTTGTGTCGATTGAAGATCCAGTGCTCAAAGAGCCGGACATCGAAAACATCAACCTCAACAAGCTGGCTCCCGGTGAAACGGTCGAATCCGCGATGCCCAAAATTCTGTTGCGCCAGCCGGAAGTGATTTGCGTGCCGCACGTAAACAGCGGCAAGGTCCTCTCGGTGCTGGCCCAGCAGGCCGCCGATCAAGGCCGGCTGGCCATCGTCAGTTTGCGGGCGAAGGACGGCTGCGATGCCTTGCTCCGCTTGCTCGCGCTCAAACCGGAGATGCCTGACTTTGCGGAACAGGTGAAGGCCGTTGCTTATGAGCGATTGCTGCGCAAGCTGTGCGACAATTGCAAACAGGCCGTGCCTCTTACTCCCGAACTGGGCCAGCGCTTGGGCATTCCGCCCGGCCGCGTGGACAACATCTATCGCGAGTATCAGCCGCCGCCGCCCGAACAACTGGCGGAGATGAAGAAAAAGGGAATCCCCGAAATCTGCCCCAAATGCCGCGGCATCGGTTACTTCGGCCGGACGGCGATTTTTGAACTGTTGGTGGTCGACGACAAGATGCGACAAGTCTTGATTCAGCAGCCCAAGCTGGAGCTGCTGAAACAGGTCTCGCGGCAAGCGGGCAATCGTTCGCTGCAAGAAGAAGGAATTCTACTGATCGCGCTGGGCATCACATCGTTGACGGAATTGCAACGCGTGCTGAAGCAGTAGTGCTTCGTCACGGCTTAGACTTCGGATGTAGCCGCGTTCGCCAGAACGCGGGTTGATTGGCAAAATGCACGAGCAATTCCCCGCGGTCTGGCGACCGCGGCTACCCTAAAAACAAGACGTGCCAAAGCACTAGGTTGATGTTCGATGCTAATGACCCTGGCAATCTTGATTGTCTTTGCCACCACCGCCGGCACCCTTTGGCTGCACGGCCTGTGGGGCAATGCGATCACACTGATCAACATGATTCTGGCGATGCTGCTGGCGACGAATTTTTTCGAACCCACGGCCGCCTTGCTAACTGAATACATCCCCGCAGGGAATTACTTTTTCGATTACGCCTGCGTCTGGGCCTGGTTCCTGCTCTTCTTTGGCATCTTTCGGACAATCACCGATAAGCTCTCCAATCAGCAAGTCAAATTCATCCTGCCGGTAGAGATGGCAGGACGGACGATCCTCGCGCTCTGGTGCGGCTGGTTGATGGCTTGCTTTGTGACATTCACGCTGCAAATGGCACCGCTGAATAATGTTTCACCAATGGGCGCCTGGCAAACCTCGCCCAAGGATGGCACGTTTTTGGGCTTCGCGCCCGATCGCTTGTGGCTGGGCTTCATGCAGCAGAACTCACGCGGCTATCTCGCCCGCGGCCACTTCTCTGCGGCCGAGGTGCATTCGAATGACCAACTGTTGAACGTCGAGACGTTTGACCCCCAGAGCGAATTCCCGTACAAGTACGCCTTCCGCCGCAAGAAGTATTCGGAGTTAGAGGGCATGAGCCCGTAATCAACGATATGGATCGAAGCTCACCGGCCATTGCCCCGCTCCCCGCCTTGCACAGCGAACCAGACCTGACGCCCTATCGGGCCATCAGTCCCTGGGCAGTGGGGACGCTCTTGGCTGGCCTCGCGGCACCCTTGGCCTTGCTCGGTCCGCTGCTGTGGTGGGTGCCGCTGGTCGCGATCCCGCTCGCCTTCCTCGCCTTTCGACAACTTCGCCAATCCGATCCGCGGTATGTGGGGCAGACCGCTGCGGTCTGCGGGATGTGCCTCGCCGCTCTCTTTTTTGGCTGGAGCGTGACGCAGGTTCTCAGTCGAGAAATCCGGTCAACCGCCACGGCCCGCGAGTTGGTTGATGGTTGGCTGAAACTCGTTCTCGCTGGCCAGCTCCGCGAAGCGCATCAGATTCAAAGCGCGGCCAGCCGGCGGATCGCGCTCGGCAGCGATCTGGAGAGCTATTACCAGGCAGAGTCCGAGGCGGGCAAAGATTTGGAGACCTTCGCGCACACGCAGCCCCTGGCGTCACTCGCCGGCCAGCAAGGGAAAGTCGAACTGACCTTTGCCGAAGTGTCGCAGCATCTCGTGGATGGCATCACGGACTATTTCACGCTGCGTTACGAGATTAAGCAGGGCTCCGTCCCCGGCAGCAACGGTTCCTTATGGATCGCCGCGAAGCGCGAACGCCGCCCTGATTCGGCGCAGAGTGATTGGCAAGTCACTTCGCTCACGGTGGCGGAACCGACGAGTCCCTAGGCGCATGAAAACGCGCGGCCAATTCTCGACCACCTTGGCGCGGGCGCGGACAAATGCCTTCTCGGCCAACCCCTACAACCTGCTGCCAGCTACTTAGCCTGGCTAAGAGCCTGCCAGCCAATACATTCATTTCTGCGGTTATTTTTGGCACTTAATTGGCGGAAAGAGTACATTTGCCAGTTCAACTTCGGCCTTGGCACGCCCCTTGCAATTCGGTTGCATTCGGCTAGGTAGCCTTTACCTGCCGAGTTTTGGAGTGGCCAGCCCAGTCGGGTGAGTGCTCCGTCAGCACCTCTCATTCAAGCAGGAGAATGAATCATGTCCAACGTCGCCAATCCCACCCGTCCCCTGAGCGAAGAAAACAGTGCTGGTAAGTTTGCCGCTGCGGCAAGCGACAAAGCCAAAGAGGTCGGCAACTATGTCTCCGATAAGGCCAATGAGGCGGGCAAGTATGTTGCCGAAAACGCCAAGAATTTGGCTTCGTCCGCCCTGCATTCGGCTGAAAATGCCGCGTCCTACGTCGGCCATCGGGCTGAAGACGCCCGCTCGTCCCTCGGTGGCTCGCTGAAGTCGGCTGGCGAAAGCCTCCGTTCCGCAGCCCCAGAACAAGCCGTCATGCACGACGCCGCTTGTTCCGTCGCCGAGACCCTCGAAAACACCGGTCGCTACATTCAAGAGCAGGATTTCAGCGCGATGACCGAAGACATGACCAACGTCATCCGTCGCAATCCGATTCCCGCGGTTTTGATTGCCGCCGGGGTTGGTTTCCTGCTGGCCAAGGCTTGCACCTCCTCGCGCAGCTAGTCCCTTCGCGAAGTTTTAGTGGAGTTTAACCAGTCATGGCGACTGATTTTCGTACGAATTCCGAACCCAGCATGACGGACTTGATGAGCGGCATCATCAGTGATGCGCAAGATCTCATGAAGCAACAGTTGGCGCTGTTCCGTACCGAAATCAAACAAGACGTCCGGCGAACCAAACAAGCGCTTATAGCGGTTGTTTGTGGCTTGGCCCTTGTCTCGGTCGGCGGTGCATTGCTGTCGTTCATGCTGGTTTACGGACTTTCGGCAGCGGTTCCGGCGCTGCCGCTGTGGGGCTGTTTCGGCATCGTGGGGGGCGTGCTCGCCGGTGTTGGCGGGTTGGCGTTCTACTCCGCCGTCCGGCAGTTCCAAGAATTTAATCCCCTGCCCGATGAGTCAGCACAAGCATTGAAGGAGAACGTGCAATGGATCAGTCAGCCGAGATAGGCACAGAAGATATGGCGGTCATTCGCAGTCAGATGGATGAGACCCGCACCGCCCTGGCTCAAAAGCTGGGCCGGCTCGAACGGCAAGTCACCGATACGGTGCAAGGTGCCGCACAGAGCGTCGGCGACACCGTGGAAAACGTCAAGCACGCCGTGGAGGACACCATGAACACCATGAAAACTTCGGTGCGCGAGACGGTCGACGCCGTAGGTGAGACGGTCCACGCCGTGGGTGAAGCGGTGAGCATCAAACATCACGTCGAGCGGCATCCGTGGGCGATGGTAGCCGGAGCGACCGCCGTCGGGTTCGTCGGCGGTTATATGCTGATGCATAAGTCAACAGATCAACGCGCGGATGAAAGATTTCGGCACCTGGCTGCCTCACAAGGGCGCATGCCGCAGCCGGATTATGATTCGCGCGGATACACATCGCCGATCCCTCATTCCAATCGCGCGCCCACCCCGGTGGCAACGCAGTCGATGCGTGGCGATTCGGCACCGAATGCCTTTAACGAATGGCTCAAGCCGGCCACGACGCAAATTCAGGCATTGGCAGTCGGCACGGCGCTCGGATTATTCCGCGATTTCCTGACGCAAGCCGTGCCGAAACCAGTGGCGGGGCAGGTAAAGGAATTGATCGATGGGCTGACCACGTCGCTCGGCGGGCAGATTATCCGCGGCTCCTTGCTCGAACAATTCTCGACACCGCCAAAGTCGAATCAACAGAACTGAAAGAACACAGCGAACCGCTAAATCAACATCAGGTCCGGCGTGAACCCCACGCCGGGCCTGACTTGGTTTCTTGGCGCTACTTCTTCGCGGGCGCATGAGCCGGCGCCTTAACCGTGACGACCGGGCATTTGGCCTTCCTCACGATGGCTTCGGCGACGCTGCCCATCAGCAGTCGGCCCAGGCCGGTCCGGCCGTGAGTGCCAACGACGATAAAATCGGCCCCTTCTTCTTCCGCCGCTTGCACGACTGACGTTGCGGGATCGCCGGTGACCAGTCGATAGACAACGGGAATCGAAGGATCACTGGGCTTGATCTCGTGCAGCATCCGGGTCAGTTCCGTCCGGTCCGGCTCCACCAAGCCGTAGTACATTTCGCCGCCGCCATAGGCCAGGGGCGGCTCTTCCACATGCAGAATGACGAGCGTCGCGCCGCTATCGCGGGCCAGCATGGTTGCCATCTGCATGGCGGCTTCGCCGGCGGTCGAAAAGTCCACCGGCAACAGAATCTTTTTTGCATTCATCGTTCGCCCTCCGAGGTTGTGAAACTTTCTAGTTGCATTATAGTCGTCTTTCGCTCCGCGAAAGAACGCCCTTTCGCGGAGAAAAAGGCGACTCTCATTCCGCCTTTTTCTTTCCCTTCTTCTTCCCCGCGAGTCCTGCATTGGGCGACCACCGCGGCGCTTCGAGCGTTTTGTCCCAGGCGGCCCACTTATCGGAAAGATCTTTGAAAATCTCCGGCTTGGTGGCAGCCAGGTCGGTCGCTTCGCCGATGTCTTGAGCGAGATCGAACAATTCGACCTTATCGCTCCCGCGGCCTTGCACTAGTTTGTAGTTGCCGACCCGAATTGCCTTTTGCGGACCAAACCGCCAGTAGAGCGCATCGTGCGGGGCCGTTGTCTTATCGCCATTCAAATAAGGAAGCAGATTCACGCCGTCCAGCTTCCAATCGGCTTTGGCTTCGACCCCGGCAGCAGCGAGTGCGGTCGGATGAAAATCAAGTTGAATGACCGGTTGATCATACGTCTTGCCCGCGGGGATCTTTCCTTTCCACGAAACAAACAGCGGCACTCGCACGCCCCCTTCCCAAGTCTCGGCTTTGAAGCCCCGCAGCGGTTTGTTGTTCGAGCCATTGGCGGCCGTCGGCCCGCCGTTGTCGCTGACAAAAAAAATGAGCGTGTTTTCTTCCAGTTTCTCATCCCGCAGTTTCTTCAGCATCGCACCGACAGCGTCATCCATGGCGATCATCATCGCGGCATAGTTTCGGCGCTTCGGATCGGTGATTGCGGCAAACTTCGCGAGCCGCTCCTCGGTCGCCTGCAGCGGCGTGTGGACGGCATTAAAGGCCCAGTACAAGAACCAAGGCTCCTGCGCGTGACGATCGACAAAGGCCAGTCCCTCGCGCGCGAAGGCATCGGTGAGGTATTCCTTTTCGGCGACGGGCTCGCTGCCGCGCAGAATGGTGTTCATGCGGGGTCCCGCCGCGGCGTTGAAATAAGAATGCGCGCCGCCCAGAAAGCCAAAAAACTCTTGAAAACCGCGTTGCTGCGGCTGGAACTTTTTCTCGGCGCCCAAGTGCCATTTGCCGACGAGGCCCGTCTTGTAGCCTGCGTTTTGCAGCCGCTGGGCGAGCGTCGTTTCCGTGAGCGGCAGCCCCACATCTTCCGTCGGCAGCGGTCCGGGATTGAACTCATGCCCAAACCGCTGTTGATATCGGCCGGTGAGCAAGCCAGCCCGCGTCGGACTGCAATAAGGCCCGGAGACATATCCGTTCGTGCATCGCACCCCACTCGCGGCCAAAGCATCGAGATGCGGCGTGGGAATATCCTTGCCACCTTGGCATCCCAGATCGGAATAGCCCATGTCATCGCCGACAATAATCAGAATGTTCGGCTTCCGCGCCGCGGAATCAGCAGCGGCCTTGATTGAAGCGCCGTTCGCTACCAGTGCGACGATCGTCGCCAACATGATCGACGGCACTCGCAACACGTACTTTGACAACATACTCATCGCAGCAACTCCCCATTGCTTTTGAAATGAAGACCCTGATCTTGGCGGTTGAACTCACCCCGGTCAAACCGTGAACCGTCACTTTTTGCTGGCCTGGCTAACGATCGTGGCGATCTCACCGGCCAGTGGATTCACCAGCCCTTTGCCATCCGGATGAACTCGATTGCTGAGGAAAATGAAGAACCAATCCTGCTCGGGATCGATCCAGATTACCGTGCCGGTGAAGCCGCCGTGGCCAAAGGCTCGGGAAGATCGTCCGCTTCCGCCGTTTGTTGAGAAGCCGGTTTTCAGATCCCAGCCTAGGCCGCGAAACCCTTCGAACTTCTCGCCGCCGGTTCGTTTCGCAGGAACGGCGTTGGCTGTGGTCATCAAACGCCAGGTCTCTTCCTTGAGTATCCGCGCGCCGCCGGATTGGCCGCGGTTCAACATGGTCGCGGCGTATTTAGCTAAATCATTGGCGGTAGAAAATAAACCAGCATGACCCGCGATGCCGTCGAGCTTGTGGGCCCGCGGGTCGTGAACTTCGCCTTGCATCCACTGGTCATTCCGCCGCTGCGTCGGCGCGGCACGCTGCTTCAATTCAGCCCCAGGGACGTAAGTCGTTTCTTTCATTCCTCGGGGTTGAAAAATGTGTTGCTGCGAAAATTCATGCACATTCTGCCCACTGACTTTTTCAATCAGCAGCCCCAGCGTGAGGAAGTTCACATCGCTATAGACAAAGTTCTCGCCGGGCGGTGTCCGGAGCTTGAGTGCGAGCAAGCGACGGCGGGCTTCGTCCACTCCCTGTTCGTAGTCAGCAATCGCGTTGTCGGCGATCAGGCCGCTGGTATGCACAAGCAAGTGCCGGACGGTGACGCCCCGCTTTTGCTCATCCGCTTTCTCATCGCCGGTGTCAACAAACTTGGGCAGATACGTGGCAACGGGTTCGTCGAGCTTCACCTTCCCTTGCTCCACGAGCAGCATCACGCTCGTCGCGGTTGCGATTGGCTTTGTTAGCGATGCCAGATCGAAGACCGTATCGACGGTCATCGCCTGAGCGGGTTCTCCTTCCCACTCGATCCGCTTGTTGCCATAGGCTTTGAGCCATGCCAATTTGTTCTGGCGGCCGAAGGCAATCACGCAGCCGGGCATTTTCTTGGCTTCGATCCCCTGCGCCACAATTTCGTCGATTGCGGTCAGCTGCTCCGCATCAAAGCCCAGTTCCACCGGTGCGACAACCGGCAGCGGCGGCACAGCTTGCCCAGCGGCGAGAGTCGGCAGCACAAGCAGCAGTGCCATTCCAACGGATAACTCGCAGGCATTGCGGAACAACATGGGAGCCTCTGCGGGAGAAACAATGAACGGGGAACCGAGATTTTTGACGGAATGTGCTTTCCTGCGGTCGCTGCAGTTCATTAGACTAGAGGGGTGCAGTCGCGCTTGCGACCCCCGCCGAAATTTCACCCGCCTGAACTCGCCTTACCGAGGTCTCTCCAATGCTTGGGAAGGTCCGTTGCCGCCCGCTGCTTGCCTGCCTGCTGGCCGTTGTCTCCAGTGGTGTTTTGTCACTGGCTGCCGTCGCTCAAGAAGCGTCATTGCACGCGCGGATCGATCAATTGATCGAAGCCGCGGCTGGCGGTGAACTTGCCAAAGCAGCGGACGACGGCGAGTTCCTTCGCCGCGTGTATCTCGATCTGGCCGGGCGCATTCCCAGCCGCGATGAAGCCGCCGCTTTCTTTGCCGAGACCGATGCCGCGAAGCGTGAGAAGTTGATCGAAAAGTTGCTCGCCAGCGACGACCATGTTCGCCGCTTGGAGCAAGTGCTGAATGTGATGCTCATGGAACGCCTGGGCGACCATGAAGACTGGCGCAAGTTCCTCCGCGATTCAGTCAAAGCCAACAAGCATTGGGACGTGCTGGTGCGCGAAATGTTGAATCCGAATGCCGAAGACGAAGCGACCCGTGGGAGTGCGCTCTTCTTCTCCAAGCGATTAGAGAATTACGGTCAGAACCCGGTCGATGTGCCGGCGCTCGTCCGCGATGTGGGCCGGTTGTTTTTGGGTGTCGATGTGCAATGCGCCCAGTGCCACGACCATCTGTTCATTGAAGAGTACAAGCAAGAGCACTACCACGGCATGTTTGCTTACATCAGCCAGGTGGGCTTGCGGCAGGATGTAAAGTTCCCCGCAGTGGCGGAGAAACCGTTGCTGAAGAAGGTTGAGTTCATGTCGGTCTTTGTGCAGCAACCCAAGACCGTCGGACCGAAGTTGCCGGGGCTTGAAGAAGTTTCACTGCCGACGTTCGAGAAGGGGCAAGAATACGAAGTGCCTCCGGATCCGAAAACGAAGAAGCTCGGCAAAGTCAAGTTCAGCGCGCTCAAGTCCTTGTCGGAACAATTGCCGGTGCCCAGTAATGGCCTGTTCAAACGGAACATCGCCAACCGCATGTGGTGGCTACTGATGGGCCGCGGCCAGGTTCATCCGCTCGACCTGATGCATAAAGACAATCCCGCCTCGCAGCCGGCGGTGCTCGACCTGATTTCCGATGAGCTCGCTGCGCACGAGTTCGATCTCCGCTGGTTGATCAAAGAATTGGCGCTCACGAAGACCTATCAACGCAGCACCTTCGCCAGTTTCGCCGCGGACGAAGTGCCGCTGCAATCGTATCGTTTGGCCCTGGAAAAGCCCTTGTCTTCGGAGCAATTGCTGCAAAGCATTCTCACCGCGACAGGCACGATCGCCAGCGTGAAAGACGAGAAGCAACTGACGGAACTGCAAGTGAAGTTCGACAAAGCTTTCGCCAATCCCGCCCGCGAGCCGGAAGTGGAGCATTCGCCATCGGTGAAGGCCGCGTTGTTTCTGCTCAACGATCCGACGGTCATCGGTTGGCTCAAGCCGCAGGAAGGGAATCTCACTTTTCGTTTGGAAAAACTGACAGATGCCGGTGCGCTTGCAGACGAGATGTACTTAAGCATTCTCACCCGCAAGCCGGCCGAGGAAGAGAAGAAAGCTGTTACTGATTATTTGACGAAGCACGCCGAGAAGCGGAGCGAAGCCATTCGCACGCTCGCCTGGAGCTTGCTGGCGTCGAATGAATTTGGAATCAATCACTAGTAGGAATTCGTATATGTCAATCAACCCTCTCTGCAAACCGTGGGAGCACACGCTTTCACGCCGGCAAATGCTTGGCTCGACCGCCGGCGCGATGGGCGCGCTCGGGCTGGGCGGTTTGCTGCAGCCTGCGATCGCCGAAGAAGTGAAGAAGAAGCACAAGCAAGTCCTCTTCATCTGGATCGACGGCGGGATGAGTCAGCTCGAGAGCTGGGATCCCAAGCCGAACACGCTGTTCGGCGGCCCGTTTCGCGCCATTCCCACTTCGGTGCCCGGCATTCACATCAGCGAATTGATGCCGCGGACCGCGAAACAGATGCATCACTTGGCTCTCATCCGCAGCGTCTGCACCAAGGACAATTCGCACTCGGCCGGCGTCGCCCGCATTCAGCGGGGCGACCCCAAGAACCGCGGCGTGACCTATCCCTTCTTTGGTTCCGCCGTGGCGAAGTTGCTCGGCGCTGGTGACAGTGGTCTGCCTCCTTATGTCTGGATCAAGCCGGGCAGCAGCGGGTTCATTCATGCCGATGCCGGCTTTCTCGGACCCAAGTATGGCTGCATCTCCTTTGGCGACGGCAAGCCGCCGGAGAACTTGCCGCTCAACAGCGAGATCACGCCCGAAGTCGATGAAGAGCGAAACGAACTGCGCAAACTGGCGAACAGCAAATACGCCCAAGGGCGTCGCAAGCAGGTGGGCGATGCACAGGGCTATGTCTACGACGTTGCCCGCACGCTGATGAAGCGGCAGGATTTGTTCGATACGACGAAGTTCGACCCCAAAGACATCGAACGCTACGGCACGCACGAGTTCGGCCGGCACATGCTGCAAGGCCGTAAGATGCTCGAAGCGGGCGTGACGTTCGTCAAGGTCAATAGTTATGGCTGGGACACGCACGGCGACAATTTCAACGGCCACTTGAGCTTGATGCCCCGTTACGATCAGTCTTTTGCCGCGATGATCGAAGACCTGGCCGAGCGCGGGATGCTCGAACACACGCTCGTCATCACCATGAGCGAGTTCGGCCGCACGCCGCGGATCAACGGCCACATCGGCCGCGATCACTGGCCGGAAGCGTGGTCGGTGGCGATGAGCGGCTGCGGCATCAACCGCGGCATCTGCGTCGGCAAGACGAACGAGCAAGGGACCTGGGTCGAAAACGAAGAGCACGACATCGGCCATCTGTTCCACACCTGGTTTGCGGCCCTGGGCATCGATACGAAGAAGACCGAATACAACAACGTGGGTCAGCCGTTGCCGCTGGCTCACGACGATATGCACGCGGTGAAGGAGCTCCTCTCGTGAACATTGAAACCAAAGACCTGCTGGCCAAGTACCAGCCCAAGCAATTCAAAACGCTGGACGCCGACCCGCAAGTTTCCGCGGCCCGGTTCAGCCCCTGCGGCAAGCTGCTCGTCGCCGGCGGTTACGACGCCCGCGTTCGGCGGTGGAATTTTCAAACCGAAGATTTCGCCGAGCTACCGGCGCTCGATGGCCATCATGGCTGGGTGGAAGGGATCGCCTTCAGCAAAGAAGGGGACAAACTTTTCACGGCCGACTCGTGGGGCAAGTTAGTCTGCTGGACAGACACTACCGCCGAAAAGCCAACGGCGAAATGGCAGCACGACCAGGCCCATGACGGCTGGGTCCGCGAGTTGGCTGTCAGCCCCGATGGGAAGCTGCTCGCAAGCGTCGCGCTCGATCACAAGTTAAAGCTCTGGTCCACCGACGATGGCAAACTGCAGCACGAGTTGCCGATTGTTGAAGATCCACGGGCAGTCCGGTTTCATCCCGATGGCACGCTGCTTGTCGGCGATGCCAAGGGAATCGTGCATTGGTTGAAGCTGGATGGCAGCGAGATCAAGAAGTTCGATGCCGGGGTCCTGTTTGCGCTCTCACGCTTGCAAGATTGCGGCGGCGTGCAATGCCTGGCGCTCGATAAGGAAGCGAAGCTGCTCGCGGTTGGCGGCTGTGCGCCGAAGAACGGCGGAACGGTCGTTGGCGTTCCGACATTACTCATTTTCGATGTCGTGTCGGGCAAACAGCAGGCGCGTTTTGAACTCGGCACGCAGCAAGACGTGAATGTCGCCGACCTGCACTTTCACGACGAAGGCTTCCTGTCGCTGATCACTTATGGCACGCCAGGCCAAGGTCAGTTGATCTACGTTCGCCCGGAAGAGAAGGCCCCGTTCCACACCGAAAAGAAGCTGGCCAATCCGCACAGTCTGAGTTGGCACCCCGATGGCAAACGGTTCGCCGTTGCCGCGACCAACGGCGGCAGCAACGGCAACGGCCGGCCTGTGGGGAAAGATGGCAAGTACCTGGGGAACAAATCCCCCATTCATCTGTTTGCGATTCCATCGTGATAGTACGATAAGATAAGTAGCTGAATTCGCCAGAATTCAGAGACCTGCGAGCGGCGTCGGAATTCTGGCGAATTCCGCTACGAGGAACCTGCGATGACGATGCCCGCACAACATCCGCAACTTTCGCAACTTTCGCGACGGACGGCCATTCAAGCCGGCAGCATCGGACTGCTTGGTCTGGGCATGAACCACCTGGCCCCGCTGCTCGCCGCGGGTGAAGCTGGCAAACCTAACTCGACCAAGACCAAGCGCGCCAAGTCGGTCATCTACATCTTCCTCTCCGGAGGTCTGTCGCAACAGGACAGTTTCGATCCGAAACCCAGCGCGCCCGAAAACGTCCGTGGCGAATTCAAGCCCATCGCCACCCAGACGCCCGGCGTTCACATCTGCGAACACCTGCCGTTGCTCGCCGCGCGGAGCGACAAGTGGGCTCTCGTCCGCTCGCTGACCCATCCCTACAACGAGCATTCGCAGGGGCATCATGTGATGCTCACGGGCCGCTCGTCGATGCCCGTCGGCTTCAATCCCAGCAAACCGCTGCCCTCCGATTGGCCCGCCATTGCCGCGATTGCCAGCGATGCGATGCAGCCTGCGAACAACCTGCCTCCCGCCGTCGTGCTCCCCGAGCGGCTCATTCATCGCACTGGTCGTGTCATTCCCGGTCAGTTCGCCGGCGTGATGGGTCCCAAGCGCGAGCCGTGGTTCATCGATGCTTCGCCCTTCAACGGCAAGACCTACGGCGCGTATCCTGAATATGAATTCCATCACGAAACAGGCAAGGACGATTCCAAGCTCGCCTTTCAGGCGCCGAATCTGGCGCTGCCGCAGGGACTCACCCAAGAGACGTTCGCCAATCGCCAGCAGCTTCGCAAGCTGCTCGATACGCAGCGGCAGGAACTCGAAATTGCCGCCGGCGTGCAGCAGTTCGATCGCTTCCGCCAATCTGCGATTTCGCTTCTCTCCGAACCGTCCACGCAAGCTGCCTTCGACGTCACGCGCGCCAGTGAAAAGCTGCAAGACGCTTATGGCCGCAACAGCTTCGGCCGTTCGCTCTTGATGGCCCGACAATTGGTCGAAGCGGGCGTGTCGCTGGTGCAGGTGAATCTCGGCAACAACGAAGCCTGGGACACGCACCAAGCGATCTTCCCGAACCTCAAGAATTTTCTTTTGCCGCCAACCGATAAAGCTGTCTCCGCGCTGTTAGATGATCTCGCGGAGCGCGGGCTGCTCGATGACACACTGATTGTAATGGCGGGCGAATTTGGTCGCACACCGCGCGTATTTGGTCTCAGCGCGACCAGGTTGCCCGGCCGCGATCACTGGGGCGCGGTGCAAACCGTCTGGTTCGCCGGCGGCGGCATCAAAGGCGGCGCCGTCATCGGCGCTTCCGACCGCATCGGCGGCTATCCGCATGCCGACCCGCAAACTCCCGAGCAAATGGCCGCGACCATCTACTCCGCCCTCGGCATCCCCGCCGTCGCCGCCTGGCGTGATGAGGCCAATCGCCCGCATCACATCTATCACGCTGATCCCATAATGGGCTTAATGAGCTAAATCGCCCAGCGATTTCAGCCCTTCTTTCCATTCTGCTTGTGGGCCACGGTTTCCTTGCGAACCTCGCCCCGCGTTTTCGTTTTCT
Source organism: Anatilimnocola sp. (assembly GCA_043744755.1). Taxonomy (GTDB): domain Bacteria; phylum Planctomycetota; class Planctomycetia; order Pirellulales; family Pirellulaceae; genus Anatilimnocola. Next base: position 2,422 of record JAYTUF010000578.1, on the reverse strand, counting down.
CGCGCGTCACTTTCAGATCGGCCTTCTTCGCCGCCGCAGCTTCGGCTTCCCCTTGGCGTTTGGACATGGCATTGTTCCTCGATTACAGGTGAGTGAGTTGAACCTTCACCGGCCATCCAGTGCAATCAGTGTGCCGTAATCCCCATGGTTTTCATCTCGCGGAGCGAGAGGAGTACCGAGAAGAATCCACTAGGTCCACATCTGCCGATCCAGCATCCGATAGTTAATCGCTTCGCTCAGATGGCTTTCGTCAATCTGCTCGCTGTTGTCGAGGTCGGCGATGGTGCGGGCGACGCGGAGGACTTTGTCGTGGGCGCGGGCGGAAAGGCCCAGGTCATTGACGCTGGCTTTGATCAATTCCTGGCAGGCGGGCGTGAGCTTGCAAAACTGGCGGGTTTGCCGGCTGCTCATGTGGGCGTTGTAACGCGTGCGCAGGCCGGTGAACCGCTGGGCTTGAATCGCGCGGGCGGCAATCACTTGCGCACGCATGACCTCGCTGCTGGTGCCGGAACGTTCCGCCGCAAGTTCTTTGTAGGGTACCGCGGGGACTTCCATGTGCAGGTCGATGCGGTCGATGAGCGGCCCGGAAATCTTGGCCATGTAGCGCTCGACTTGCGGGATTGAACAGTTGCAGTCGCGGCGAGGATCGTTCTTATAACCGCAGGGGCAGGGATTGAGCGCGGCGACGAGCATGAACTCGGCGGGAAAGGTCGTGGAGTGCATCGCCCGCGAGATGGTGACCGTGCCGTCTTCAAGGGGCTGCCGCATCACTTCCAGCGTGCGGCGATTGAATTCGGGCAGCTCATCCAAAAACAGCACGCCGTTATGCGCCTGGCTGATCTCGCCCGGCGCGGGCGGATTGCCACCGCCAACGAGGCCCGCTTCGCTGATAGTGTGATGCGGCGAACGAAACGGCCGGCGCGCGAGCAACGGTTGGCCCGGCGTGAGCTTGCCCAGGGAACTGTAGATGCGCGTGGTTTCGATCGATTCGGAGGCAGTGAGCGAAGGCAAGATGGTCGGCACCCGCTTGGCGAGCATCGTCTTGCCCGAACCAGGCGGCCCGATCATCAGCAGATTGTGCGATCCGGCCGCAGCCACCACGACGGCTCGTTTGGCCATCTCCTGACCACGCACATCGGCGAAGTCATCTTCGTATTTGCCGAGCGTATCGAACAGTTCGCCCAATTGCGAAGGGACCGGCTGAATGTCGATCACGCCGGTCAAAAAGCCGACTGCCTGCGTCAGACTACTGACAGGAATCACTTCAATCTGCTCGACGACGGCCGCTTCCGCGGCGTTCTCGGCCGGCACGATCAAGCCCCGCAATCCCGCTTGCCTGGCAGTGGCCATCGCCATCGAAAGGGCGCCTTTCACCGGCCGCACGATCCCTTCCAAGGAAAGCTCACCAACCACGGCGAACTGCCCGAACAGTTCGGAAGCAAGTTGCCCGCTCCCTGCCAGGATGCCGAGCGCAATGGGCAGATCGAACGACGAAGCCGACTTCTGCAACTCGGCAGGCGCCAAGTTAATCACCACGCGGTCGTTGGGCCGCAGAAAGCCGCTGTTAGCGAGCGCGCGGTCGATGCGGTGCTGGCTCTCTTTCACCGCCGCTTCGGGCAAGCCGACGAGAATGGTCTTGGGCAACGCGCCGGGCGAAACATCGACCTCCACCTCGACGGGCATCGCTTCAATTCCGAGCAGCGAAAATGTTTGCAACTTCGCGAGCATGGCAGGCAGGCAAGGCTCAGGTGGTGAAAGCGGCTACGAAACTCGCGTGGCAAACTGTTCGACATATTCCAGCACCCAGGCATCGACGAGTTGCCGGAATTTATCGATATCGACTTCTTCCAGCTTCTCAAAAAAGTTGCGGTTATAAACCTCGCGATTGCGAATGGTCCCCTTCGCCGCCAGGTCGAGCACATGCAGGCTGGAATAAGGCCGCACGGTCACCTCCAGCCGGCTGTACGCGCTGGAGCGACTCGCCCCCGCTTGAAAATCGTCGCGAAAGCAGGCCCCGCCCCAGCCCCGGTCGCCGAACATGGTTTCGTATTGAAAGCCCGGGAAAAAGTTCGGCAGCCGGCGGACGCAGTCTTCAATGTAGTCGGAGAGCGCCAACCGATGCTGGGAATGCAAGCGGCGAAACTCCTCCTCCGTCAATTGCTTCGCGCGAGCTTCACGGGCGGTATCTTCACCGCGCCGCTGCCCCCGTTCAATCGCTTGTCTCAATCGGTCGTCGAAAGTCATGGTGTTATTGTTGCCATGAAAAAGGCTCCAGGCTAGGGGCGGAAATCCAGATTGCGGATCGTAAATGGCAGATTGCAGATTGAAATGTGTTTCGCTGGCTTCGTGTCGGTCTGTGCCGTAAACTCCGGTCTCGAATCTGCAATCAACAATCTGCCATCTGCACTTCCCCCATGAATCG
>JAYTUF010000577.1:0-5499 GCA_043744755.1 Anatilimnocola sp. | reverse complement strand
CCTGGGGCCGCAACAAGAAAGAAGCCGAACAACGGGCCGCCTGCAATGCGCTGTCGGAACTCAAGGGGGAATCGGCGACGTATCCGTCGGATTAGGATTCAAGGCAGCCCGTCGCGTTAGCAAGGACGTCCGCCGGAGGCACTTGCCACGTGATAGAATCGAACAAGCTACGAACCCTTCGCCCTTGCTAACGCGACGGGCTGCCTGCGGCTTCGCCGCGTTAGGATTCCAGCGATGTTGAATGCTGGAGCAACGCCAGACAGCCGACGCCGCGAAGCGGATCTACGAAGAGCGACTGCGCGATTCCTTGGAGCATTCGCATCCGGATCAATTTGTGGCCATCGAGCCGATCTCGGGCGATCATTTTCTAGGCCCGACGCTCAGCGACGCCATCGGCGCATCGCGTGCCAAACATCCGACCCGGTTCGCGCATGCCCTGCGAGTTGGCCACCGCGCTGCCATCCATTTCGGCGGTTGGCACGGGAGTACTCACCCGTGTTCTCTTCCCAGTCGTACATGGTAACGATAAACCGCACTGACCGGCGCGTCCTGCATTGTAGAACTTCCCAAATCGGCCAGGTCCCTAATCCCATAAGACCAATAAAGACACGGGTGTGTACACGCCGTGCCACCTGCCGAGATGAACCGCCGCTCGGGTTGAACCGTTTGTTAGCTGGCGCTTTCACCGCTCCAATTCAATCGATTTCTCTAATGTCCAGTGCGAACTGTCCATCACGTTGAACCGCTTGGTAAAACGTGACCGAGCGATTAGCGGATTGTACCCATTCACGAACCATTTGTTCGTCAGTTTCCGAAGTGCGACATCCAAACGTTATGCCGGACAAAGCATCATCGGGCATTGGACGTTCGCCAGCAGAGCCGAAATCAATGCATCGCCACTCCTTTTCATAGGCCCATTGCTCCGCCTTTGTAGTCAGGCTGGAAATAACACTTTGCCGAAAACGCGCGACGTCCCGTTCCTGTTTGCGACAGTCCGCGAAATAGAATTGGGGACGGACTTTTCTGTATTGCACCTGATGCAGTTTCTCAGAAGTCTGAAACGTAAATTCAAGGCACACCCCAGCGTGAGAATCGGAGTAGTGCGACCACATGAGAACGTCGTCATTGACTTCCGATAGCGAGAGGACCGAGACGTCTTTATTCGAGTCCTCCCACAGCCAGTTTTCTGCTAACGTTTTGATTTCATCTTGTTTCAATTGTCCGAACGCGTTTAGTGGCGCGTCAGCCATGTTGACGCAGAATCGGCAGTCGAAGGGATCGTTGAATTGTTTCGGTGCGGCGTAGTAAATGCAACCTTCGGTGATGATGCGCGAAGTGTATTGTCGGCTGCACTCCGCAATGGAGCGGTACTTGTAAAGTCGGTAGCAGTGAGGCGGTGATCGATCCATGTACTTTCTCACCAGCAAACAAGTAGTCGGGCCGCTGGTACGGGAGTACCCACCCGTGTTCTCTTCCCGGTCTTGTGTGGAAACGATAAACCGCACTCGAACTCGCGCCCAGCTTAGTTCATCTTCCCGATTCGGGCAGGCCCCTTATCGCATACGACCGGCGAAGACACGGGTAAGAACACGCCGTGCCCCCGGCCCGCAATTCCACTGCATTTGTCTGTTATGCAGAACTCGTCAAGCACTGGAAGTACACATCTACCTGGTGCCTCGCTTGCCATTATAGAAGTTAATGTTTCCTTTGGTAGAAAAATTGTCGGACCTGGTGTGGTTTTGCTTTGTGCGAGCGTGGGGTTGTACATATGTGCCATTTGCGTTGGTGTAGCCATCAACATGCACGTCGTGATCCTGTATCACATTTGCCTTAAACGGATCAAGCGTTGGTTTTGGAGCGGGGGCGCGGAAGATAAAGAAACCAACGAATGCAACGATTGAGCCAACTACAATCATGGCGAAAATGCCACTCTCTTTTTGTCCAGCTTTATCCATGTCGCGGCCGACGGCGACGACCGTCTGTTGGCGCGAAACTTGCGAACCAGTGGAGGGCGCGACAGAAACTTGTGGGCTGGACGACCGATCTGGCAGGCGGGCAGGTGTAACAGGTGCGATTGAGCTGGCCGGAACGGGAAGGGGCGCTGGTGCTTGGAGTTCTGCGATGCGTCTGGCGATGCGTTGTTCAAGTGCGTGAGCGGCATTGGTTGATCTAAAAGAGAGTTCGGCGACGACGGATTTGAGTGCAGATGGATCACTCCAATGCCCATCAGCGTAGGCACGGAGATCTGCAGCCTTTGAGCGGAAGAAGGGCCGGCGAGGCTTTGACGACATAACGAACCCTCGCTGCATAACGGCGGGTGGCACGTGGCGCTACGGGAGGACTCACCCGTGTTCTCTTCCCGATTATATGTGGTAACTATAAGCCGCGACGCGCGGCGCGTCCAGCATTGTACAGCTTCCCAATTCGGCCACGATCCTTATCTCGTACGACCGGCGAAGACACGGGTGAGTACACGCCGTGCGACCCGCGGCAGGCTCGGATGGGAAGGGTTGGCGCGCCAGATCTGATACGCGCGTCGCGCCTGCTCTCGTACCTCGGCGGGCAAGCGAGCGAAGCAGGCCATGAAGTCGACGGTGACCACGGAGTTCATAGCTCATCGAACCCGGCCGCCCGGCAGTGCCCGTCCCGCACTTGCTCCGTGGCGCGGGCGGCCAGGGCCGCCAGCTTGCCCGGCGCGCGGGCCAGGGATTCATCCCAACGACGGTCGTCTTCGATCTCCTGGAGAATGAGTGCCGCGATCACGTCTTGCTCGGCATCCGGTAGCTTGCGTGCCTCGGCCACCGCTTGATCGAGCAATGGGGACATCTGGATACCTCAGAGATTAGTCGAGTGAAGAATCGATCGTATTATCGCAGGTCGAACGGGATTCGACCAGAGGCACTTCAGCCCGCCGCTACTTCGTTCAGGCCGAAGCCTTCGACGCCGGCGTCTCGTAAGTCAGTGGCGTTGCCCCATATTGGCACCCAGCGCCCGCCAGCAATCCGGTTACTTCGTGCGCGGCACTTTGGACGTTCGCTTCTGAAAAAAACTTGCCTTGGGTGGACCAGACGTGTCCGGGGTGAATCGTCTAATGGTAGGCGGTTGATCTTTCCCAAATTGGTTGGATTTGGATGCGCACGACGCGGGTCAAGTCTGAAACAAGCCTGCAGCGCACGCGAAGGGCGCGTGGGACGGCTGCGCTTGCGCTGCACGCTTGTGCCGATTGTCCGAAATCGGACCGCGAGCAGAATCGTCCCACCTGAAGGAGTTGTTATCGGATTATCGATGATGTTATCGATAAGGCGTTATCAAGTGACGATCATTAGTTCGCTAAGTGCATGACAGATAACTATTTGCGTCCGGAAGTGGCGACGGTCCGGGAAGTTGAAATCGCGCGCGAAACTGTTATCGCGGATGGGGATGACGGGAACCGCAGCACTGCGATGATGGTTCGTGCAAGTCACGTTCGCGGCGAGCCTTTCCGCTAAAGGGGGGTGTCCATTAACTCTGGGCTTGGATGGAGAGAAGTTTGCGTATTCCTCGGGTTTGGCGCTGGTTTCGTGTCCATGAGGCGGGCCATTGATGGACGTTTTGGGCGGCGATTGGAGAGCGGGATTGGCAAGGGAGGGTTTGTTTGCGGGTCGGCCCCTCACCCCCTGACCCGACTCCGCCAACCCCGTTTGGGCAATGAACCCCCTGAGCGCGGCCGCCGATTCGGTGACGGTAACCATTGCAAGCACTTCCTGTGACCGGTGAGAATCCAATGATCCAGTCATAGGACAGTGCTTGCTCCTTTTCAGGCAAGATCAATTCCCCAGCTAGCATTCAGAAAAAGCGCAACTTCAAAAGGCGTAAGCATTGCCTCGCCGACGCCTGTGGGCTACCTGAGTACGTTAGTCCACCGGCGCCCGATTTGCGACAGGGCAACGCACTTTGCCGTCCTGGGCACATAAGCCTGAAGCGCCAGCGAAGGAGCGCACACGCAATTCCTTCGCTGGCGCCTCAGGCTTGGGTCATTCAAATCCTCGCAGTTTGAAAAGTTGCGCGGTGCCCGATTTGCACGACCCGCCAAGACAACCCGCGAGCTTGGGGGTAGGATGACGCTCTTGTCTTTGCAGCCCCCGGAGTCGGTGTCTCATGCCCGCAGCTTTAGCCGTAGTCGATCGCGATTCGGCGCTTGAATTCCTCTTTGGTCGCATCAACTATGAGCGGACGACGCAAATTCCGTATCGCACCGGCGGGCTGAAGCTGGAGCGGATGCAGCAGTTGCTGGCGCTGGTCGGCGATCCGCATCTGTCGCTGCCGATTGTCCATATCGCGGGGACGAAGGGGAAGGGTTCGACGGCGACGATGATCGCCTGCATCCTCCAAACGGCCGGTTATCGAACGGGGCTGTATACTTCGCCCCATCTCGAACGGCTGGAAGAGCGGTTCGTGATGAATGGTCAGTTGTGTACGGAATCAGAATTCGTCCGGCTGGCCGCGGACCTGGAAGCGGCGACGATCAAGCTCGAAGCTCGCGACCCACTCAACCGGTGTCCGACGTTCTTTGAAATCACCACGGCCATGGGCTTGCTTCATTTCGCCCGTTCGGGCGCGGAGGCAGTGGTCTTGGAAGTAGGGTTGGGCGGTCGTTTGGATTCGACCAACGTCTGCCTTCCCAAGCTGAGCATCATCACCAGCATCAGCTTCGACCATATGAAGCAACTGGGGAACACGCTGGGCGCCATCGCGCGGGAGAAGGCCGGCATCATCAAGCCGGGCGTGCCGGTGGTCTGCAGCGTGTGTGAGGAAGAGCCGCAAAGCGTCATCGAGCAAGTCGCGCTGCAAGTTGGTTCGCCGCTGATTCAACGCGGGCGAGAATATGGCTATGAAGTGGCCACGGACTCTGCCGCAGGTTCGATGAACGTCCGCTATCGCGAGCCAGCCTCACAACCGGCGTATGAACTGGGCCCCTTGCCAATTGGCATGTTGGGCGAGCATCAAGCGCTCAATGCGGCGACCGCGATCGCTGCGACTCGCGAACTTCAAAAACTATCGTTCCAGATCAGCGAAGCCGCGATCGGGCAAGCGCTCGCGCAGGCCAAGTGCCCCGCGCGGATTGAAGTGGTGCAGCAACGGCCGACGGTCATTCTCGATGTGGCTCACAATCTTGCTTCGATCGAAGCATTGCTCGCAGCGCTCGACCAGCGCTTCCCCGCGGGCCGGCGCGTGTTGGTCTTCGCCAGCAGCCGCGATAAAGACCCGGCGGCAATGTTACGGCTGCTGTTGCCGCGGTTCGACCATGTCGTGCTGACGAAGTATGTCAACAACCCGCGGGCGGTCGAGCCGGAAGATTTGCGGAACCTCGCCGGGCCAATATTGGCAGGGAATGCGTTTTCGCCAATCATCGAAACTGCCGAGGAACCGGTGCAAGCCTGGCGACGGGCGCGGTCGGTTGCGGAGCCAGGCGATTTGATCTGCATCACCGGCTCGTTCTTTCTAGCCGCTAAATTGCGG
>JAYTUF010000576.1:0-21387 GCA_043744755.1 Anatilimnocola sp. | reverse complement strand
TGCTATCGATTTCGAGTTCAATCTCGACCAAGTCGCCGCTCTTGAGTGTCGCGAGGTCCTTCAATTCCTCCCGCTCGTACTTCTCGACCTTTTGATCCAGGGCCTGGCCGCGGACACCCTGCACCTTGATCTTCTTCTCGACCGGGTTGAGCTTGTAGTACTTGCGGTTGACCTTCACTTCGAGACCCGCCTTCGTGATGTGGTCTTCGAGCGTGAAGTTAGTCAGGTAAGCGTTGAAGTAGATCGGCCCCTTGCCGCGACGCCGAATCTCGACCTCGTGCATGCCGTCTTTGACCTCTTTGCCGCTGAGGACAAACTTGTTGTCGTAGGTGAAGAGGTTGCCCTTGTTGATCTCGACTTCCTTCTTCTTCTCGCCATCAATCCAGACCTCGACCGTGAGGGCTGGCTCTTGCTCGCCGCTGGCGCGGATGTAATCGGCGAACGCTTCCACACAGACGGCTGTATCGCGAGTGTTCTGCCAATAGGTCGCGTGCTTGCGGTTGTTGAGCAGGTACTTGACCAGCCGCGGGGCCTTCTCACCCTTGGCGTCGGTCCTGGAGAGGAGCTTGAGGTAATAAGCATTCGCTTCGACCTCGCTGCCGTACCAATACCACCAGTAGTTGTTTTCCGGCAGCTTGAGATAGGCCGTTTCGTTCTCGGTGTCTTGCACCAGGAACTGATCGATATTCTGCAGGATCATGTCCAGCTTTTCTTTGTCGCCGAGCTTTTCGAGGGCTAGGCCGAACATGGCTTTCGCATAGACGGGGATCTGAATCCGGTCGCGATAGATGCGGTCCCGCATTTCGACGTTGTCGGCGGCGGCATCGATCAGAATCATGTAGCAGAAGGCATCGAGCGCATCGGCATATTGCTTCTTCGGAACTTTGTCGATTTTCTGCTCGAAGTTCTTCAGGTATTGGAGCTGCTCGGCCTGATATCGCTTGAGCCAATCAATGCCTCGTTCGAGCACACCGGGAACGAGGGCCACGTCGTTCGACTTGGCGACTTGCAAACCGTGAACGACGACCGCGGTGGTGTGCGGCCAACTCCGTTCACCGGTCCCGCTGAACCAGCCCCAGCCGCCGTCGCTGATCTGCTGGTCGGTGAGGGCTTTGACCCCTTCCTTGACCATCCGGCTCAGCTCTTCTTCCTCGAAGACCGGATTGCGATCGAACCGCTTCCATTGCTTGGCGCGATCGCGATCGACGCCGATTTCCTGAGCGTTGAGGTTCGTGCGCTTCTCGCCGATGTCCTTCAGGTTGAGCTTGAGATCAAGCAGCGTGCGCTGCGTGATGACCGATGGCAGGAAGCGATTGAGCGTCTGATCGGTGCTGTCGTAGGGATATTCGGCCAGGTAAGGCAGCGCATCGACCATCGCCAGCGCGAGGCTGGGCGAGTAGCGAATCTCGAGTAGGCTTTGCTCGACCCGCCGTTCGGTTGGCACTGTGATATTTACCTTGCCCACTTCTTTATCGGGGCGAATCGTGCTGGCCCAACTTTCAGTCTTGAGCATGCCGTGTACATGGCTCGGCATCTTCATTTCCATTGCGTCGGACTCTTCGTCCGTGAGCGCCTTCATCCGGACGATGGCTTCACCTTCGCTAACCACTTTGCACCGCCAATCGACCCGCTGCTCGCCGCCGGCGGGGATTTTCACCATCACCGTGGCCGCAGTCATCGGCTGAATGATGTTGCCCGGCACTTCGAGCGTGACGGCAACTTCCTTTTCCTTGGGCAGGTAGTTATGCACGTTGGCGGTGAGCACCACTTCGTCCTTCTGGATGAAGAACCGCGGGGCCTGCAAGCGAACGAGCAGATCTTTCCGCGTGGTCACTTCCGCGTCGCCGCTGCCGACACGTGTGCCGTGGCCCATGCCCCAGACGCGAATCTTCCAGCCGGTGAGATTTTCTGGCATATCGATATCAACTTCGGCCGTGCCGTCCTTGGCGGTGGTGATGGCCGCGTTCCAGTAGGCGGTATCGGCGAACTTGGTGCGAACCGAGGGTTCGACCAAGGCCCCGCCGGCCTGCTGACCACCCTGCTGTTGCAACTCGGCTCCATTACCGGGCTTGTCAGCCTGGTTCTTGCGCAGTTCACTGCGGCCGCTCTGTTCCTCCAGCGCATTGGCCGCCATCGGAGCGCCGGGTGCGGCGCCAAAAGCGGCCGACTCCCGGCGGGCACTGTCCATCGCCAGGCCTCGTTTCATCATTCCTTTTGTGCTGCCACGACCGCCACCCAAACCACCGGGGCCGCCTTCGGCTGATTGTGGATCGAGACCCGCGGCGAGTTGATCTTCGTCCGCGAGTTCATCGGCCACGCTGGAGCCGAAGACGCCCAGGAAGTCCATGCCCGGTTTGTTAGGCAGCGTCATATTAGCAGAATGCTTGGCCAGGCTCTCCTGGGTTTGCGGGTTGTGATGCCGCCGCCATTTCCAGAAGAATTCTTTGATATCCGGCACATTGCTGCCGCCGGAAATGTACTCGACTGATTTGTCATAGACGCTGACAACCGTCGAACCGCTGTAGTTCTCGCCATTGAAATCGGTGAGCTTGATCTTCACCTTGGCCTTCTGTCCCGGCTTATAAACAGTGGCTGACGGCAGCACTTCAACATTCAGAATCCGCTTTTCAGGCGGGACGATCAGTTCTTTGGTTTCGACATGCACCTTGCCGCCGGAAATCGTGAGTGCTTCGACAAAGAAATTCGGCATATCGCGTTTGACGATTTCGATATCCTCAATCACCGACTTGCCTTTGAGGCGTATCACCTTAGGCGGCAGGTAGACGCCGTTCGTCGGGCGGACAAAGAGGAGGACAGTGCTGTCAACACGATCCGTATTGACCTGCAATTTGAGCTTGTCGCCAGGAACATAATCTTTTTTGTCTTGAATCAATTCCAGGTTGTTAAAGCGGTAATCGCTCCCATCAACTCCATCGCCGACAATCGTGAAGATGTAGCCACCTTCGATCTTATGCTTTTTGCTATCAACAACTTCGTATGACAGCCGGTACTGACCCTTGGCAGACGCTTTCATCTGCTGTTCGGCAACACCTTCGGCATTGGTATTCAAATCCCAACGACGAACGGCGGTTTCAATGGGCTGCTTCTTGGCATCATAAGAAATCTTATAAAGCGTGAGCGTTCCTTTGCCCTCGACCGGCTTGTTATCGAGCGTTTGGGCCTTGAAATTAGCACCGACCGTATCGCCCACGCGATAGTAGCCGCGATCAATCCAGGCAAAAACCTTGAACGGCTTGCGTGCGACCAACACCTTGCCTTCGCCGGTGATGGTGCGGCGGGATTCGTCGCGAACCTCCACCGAGATGGTGTATTGATGATCGGTGTTGCCATGCAATTCCTTGGCGATGGCAGTATCAATCTCGACATCCAGCGAACCATCGGGGCTGATTTCCCGTTCAACTTCGGCGACCACTTCGGGCGGATTTTGCTGTCCGCGCCAGCCCCACGACGGCATCGGCCGTTTGCACCCGGCCCATTCGCTGTAACCACGATACCAGGGGTAGTCATAGCCAAACCACCAATAGCCTTGGCCATAGCACCAATCCCAGGCGGCAGTCGGATACCAATTGTCGGTATGACTGGTGCGGAGAATCTTGTACTTGATCTTCCCCTTGGCGACCGGCGCGCCGAAGTAATACTTGGCGTTGATCTTGGCGGTGATCTTTTCGCCGAGCATCACCGGGTCTGTGGGGGCTACGACTTTGACTTCAAATTCGGGTTTCTTATATTCTTCCACGCGGAAGTGATTTCCGCCCATCGCCTGAAACTGCAGGTTATGGCCCACATCGAGCTGAATGCGATATTGCCCCAGCGTGGCATCGACGGGCAGTTCGTATTCATCCGACAGGCCGCCAAACTCATCGGTTTCAATCGTTTTGGTATAGATTTTTTCGTTCTTCGGATTGTAGATCGCGATCGGGAACGTCCGCTTCGCAAATTCCGAGGTGTCAGGCTGATCGTACTTGGCAGTGCGGAACCAAAGCTTGAAGTTCACCTTCTGCTTGGGACGATACACCGGACGATCGGTAATGGAGAATATCTTGACCTGGTTATATTCCTGGTCATGAATGGCTGCGTTCCACACGCCTTGGAAGCCATAGAAGGCGAAGCGGCCCTTTTCGCCACGGGCAGTGATCAGCCATTGAAAGTTATCGGACTTCAGATCCTTGGGGTCGGGAATGAGGATGCCATCCGGCCCTGATTTCTCGGCGAAATTGGTGGTCACGACCTGAAATCGATTGCCGCCCAGGTGACGCGATTGCCAGCCAAAGAATTCGACATTGGCTTCAGCAATGGGCGCGCCATTGACGGCATCCCCCACGTAGTAGAGTTGCTTGCCCTCGAGCACTTTGTGGACCAGTGCCGTATCAGCGACCCAAACAATGATCTTGCTGACATTGCCATCGACCATCGTGCCCGTGAGCAAATAGGCGCCTGCCTTTTGCAGCGGCGTCGTCACGGTCACGCGGCGATCGAAGTGGTCTTTGCGGGGTTCGACATCCAATTCCCACGCAGCCGTCGCTTCGCCTAAGTATTTTTGTTCGTTTTGATTGACAATCCGGTAGCCGATATTTCCCAGGTTGATTTTGTTCCAATCCACGTTGTTGCCGGGATCAGATTTGAGATAGGCCTTCAGATCCGCCAGGAGCAAATCGAGCTTGATTTCGCGGGCATCGAACTTGACCTTGTTGCCATTGCGAAAGCGGAAATCGACGGTGGCACCTTGGCCCGCGGGCTGTGTCAGCATGCCTTCAAACGTGCCCCAATTGGCCACGATCTGCTCGCGGCGGAGCTTCTTCCAGTCATTGGGTCCGGGGCCGTGCTTGGTGATGCTGTCTTGCCAGGCCTTCGCGGCGACCGGATATTGCCGGCGATTCTCAAAGATTTGCGCTAAGTGCGTGAGCGCTTGCTCGCTATGAGCCCCTTTGTCCTCGGCAACAATCTTTTGATAAAGCTTGATGTAGTTGAATTCATCAGGCAGCAGGAAGCGTTTGATGCCATTGGCGAGCTTGGCAATCGTTTCTTCCTCCTTCAGCGTATGCAACGCATAGGTGCCACTTTCGTCCTTCTTGGTATCATCGTCGCTTTGGCCGCCGCCGAAGTGCCGGCCGTAGCCACCTTGCTGCATGGTCTGCACGCCGAACTGGTGTTCCAAAAACTCGGCGAATTGCATCCAAACTGTCAGCTTGAGCGAAGGATTATTTTCAATCGCCTGCTCCTGAGCCCACCGCCAGCGCTGACCATCGTTCGTGGCCGCGGCCCAGTTCTCGGGCTTGGTGTGATAGACGGGTTTGCCGGCTTCATCGACGGGCGCGCCGTTGTAATCGCGATAGTAGAAATAGCCATCATCTAAATCCGGCAGCACGGAAAGATCTGCTAAGTATTGCAACCGCCAGGCTTCATATACCCCGCGATTATTGAGCAGCAATTCCGAGAGACGCAGATAATACTGCGCTACTTCCCCTTTCGCATCGTCCTTCGCTGCCAGCGGCAACCCATCTTGCATGAGTTGCAACGCCCGCACCCGGTCGCGCTCCACGGAGTTGACCACTTTGCCGCCGCCCCGATGTTGGCCCCGCTCGTAGACGCCCGCGATCAAAAATCCCTGATGTTGCGTGTTGATATACTGCGTCGCGGCCCCCTGTAGCAGCCGCCAGTTGGTGGCATGGGCTTTAATCGTGGCCTCTACTAGTTCGTCAAACTCCTTGATACGGCCCAGATTGTTCAGGCACTGGACTGCCCGCTCCAAGTCGCCGGCCACCTGCTTGGGGTCATTGGCGGAGTTGAGGCAGAGGATGCGAAAATCGTCATAGGCCACTTTGAAATTGCCATCGGTCATGGCCTTCGTCGCCTTCGCCCGCACTTGCCCCAGGTCGGGGGCCTGCGAAAGGGCACCCGACGCGAGCAACCCCAAGAGCATCAAGCCGACGAGAGAAAAGCGGAACCACTGCTTGCTGTTCATAACTGATGCCTTCAAAAGATTCAGGAAAGACTATTCCCGCGGAAGTTCTGTCGCCGGTTGTGAACGAATGAGCCGAGCGCAATCGAGACCTTAGCACGCTGATAAGACGAAGGACGGCGGCCAAGTGTTCTCAATATCCGGCCTCCAAGGCAAGAAAACCAGCAGGGGTGCCGGCGTGCTCGCCCAGTAGCCGCATTTCTCCCAGGTAACTGGCGAACCCGCGAATGAGTACATCCCGCTGGGCAAGCGTTTCAGTTGTAGTCCGCAAGCGTTGCAGCGACCGGCGATTGGGTTTAACGTAGAGTGTGGCGGAACTTGCCTGCCTCTTTTCTGTGCTTGCGAAAGTAGTTGGCTATGGTTGAGCGCTTCAATCCCTATGTGGAATGGTTGGGGCTCGCCGCGGATTTGGCCGAGCCTAACCATTATCAACTTCTGCAACTTGCGGACTTTGAAACGGACAGCGGCCGCATCGCCATCGCCGCGGATCGGGCCATGAGCAAGGTCCGCGGTTTTCGGCCGGGGCCGAATGCCAGGGCGTGGTCGAAGCTGCTGGATGAACTGCTGCTGGCGAAGGGGCGATTGCTCGATCCGCAGCGCAAGACCGAATATGACGAGGAGTTGCGCGAGACAGCCGATCGCGCCACAACAGCAGCCACACCCGGCGCCAATGAACCCGCGGCGGAGGAGCGTCCATTCGATCCCCGCTTTCCGCCGGGCATGGGTCCGAACAGTGGGCGAACCGCAGTCATGCCGAAGGAGCCAGCGCCTCCAGCTCAGGAGCCAACCAGGGAGCCATCCCGGGAGCAGGCGCCCGCTGCCGAAGCCTATCAGCCCAGCGCCAGTCCGGCGCCACTCGCGCAGCCGCTGCCCTCTGCGCAGCCTCTGCCGCCGACTGCCTGGCCGACGTCGATGATCCATCCCGTCCCTCACGCGCTGCAACCTACGTCGGCACCTCAGCCCCAATATGCCGCACCGCAGGCAATGCCCGTTTATCCGCAAGCGATGCCCCAATATGCGATGCCTCAGCAGCCTTATGGGCAGCCCGGCTATGCACTGCCGCAATACGGCGGACAGGCTTATCCGGCGCAGAACCCTGCTTCGCCGTATGGAGGTCCGCAATATCAGGCCGGTCCCTATGGAGCGATGCCCCCCGCGCCCGAACCACCGGTGAACGGCAACTATGGCGGTTATGGTGCTTATCAACCGCAGCAATATCAGCAACCACAGCCATATCAGCAGCCTCAGCCGACGCAGCCCGGCTATTCCGCCGGCTACGGACCCAGCGCCTATTCGTCATACGGCGCGACTGATCCCAACAGCGGCGTGGTCAGCGGGATGTCGCTGGACCCGATGGCGCCTGTCGCCCTGCCCACGTCAACCTATGCTGGGCACGACGACAGCCGACAGGCCCGCGTCGTGGGTTTTGCAGCAGCGGCACAGCCTGCCGCGCCCAGTGCGATTCCAAGGGGAAGGGCGGTCTCATCGGCACCCGCCGCCGCTCCAGCCAGTGTTAGCCCTGAAAAGCCACGCTCGGCCGCGGTTGAAACGATGACGTCGCCGATGCTTAGCGCCAACAGCGCGGATTCCGGCATGTTGGCCGCTCACCACGACAAGAATTCATCGGACAAAATGCTCTTCTATGGCACTGGTGCGGCGATTGTATTGCTGATCGGCGCGATTGGTTTCGCGATCATGAATGCCGGCGGCAATGGAACTCAGGTTGCCCAAAATCCTCACGAGCAGAATCCGGTTGTCACACATCCGTCCGAACCAACGCCTCCTCGAGTTGAACCCACAAAGCCGAAACCCCTGGTGCCCGTCAAGCCGAAGGAACCCATTACGCCGCGCCCCGAGCAGGTGTCGAAGAAGCCGGTGATCGATCCGCCGGAAATGACCGAACCGCCGGTCAAGCCCATCCCCACGCCGATGCCGGAACCCAAGCCGCCGGAACCCAAGCCGCCGGAAGTGAAACCGCCTGAACCCACGCCGGCCATTCCCGTGCCGATGCCGATGCCGCCGAAGCCCCCACCGCCAGCGCCGGAAGCGAAGCTCACGCCGGCAGAACTCACCTCCCTCTCGCAAGCCCTGACGAGCGCCAAAGTCGCCCTGCAAGAACGAAACTTCTCGGAAACCGATCAGCACCTGGCAGCCGCCACGAAGCTGGCCAAATCGGAAGAGCAGAAAGCCAAGCTCAACCGCCTGAAGATGGTGACGGATTACGTCAAGCAGTTCGATCGCTCACTCAAGACCCTGATGGCCGACGAGAACTTCGATGCCGGCGCGGAACTGGTCCTCGGCAAGAGCACGCGCGTCGTCGTCGTCGAGCGGAATCCGAGCATGATTGTGATTCGCATCAACGGCCTGAACAAAACCTATTCGCTGACGAGTCTGCCCGACGGCTTGGCGATGGCCCTGATCGATAAACGACTCGACGCCAACGATGTCGCCACGAAGCTCGTTAAAGCGTCCTACCTCTCCGTCGCCAAGATTCCCACTGACGACAATCGAGCCAAAGCAACCGAACTCTGGGAGCAAGCCCGCGTGCAAGATGAAGCCGCCGTCGCCGACTTGCCGCTGATCTTGACGGATTCGTATGACTTCAAAGAGTGACGAAAAGGGCCAAGAATCAACCCAAACCAAAGCGAAACTCGCCGCATGCTACCTGACGGACCGTCGCCAGAATCGCCAGGATGCGTAGACTAGAACGGGCGCGTCGAATGTCATTGAATAAGCCCGTCGCAGGTGAACGTCGGCTTCATGCCGTGTGTTCCGTGTGGCTTGCCACACGAACCTAGTCTGCCACGGGTTTTATTTTTTCGAGCGTGAGCGGGTTGTTGGCGTCGTAGACCTCTGATGGACCGCGCCGACCATGAACACCAGCGGCGCGTCTTTCCCGTTGAGCAGTTGTTTGCAAATGGGGCAACGCAAGGAACCGTCGCCCTGTCCGATGATCACATCTCCCTTCGCGTTGAATAGGACTGCATCACCCGACTCATCGACGAAAAAGTGATGGTTTGCTTCGTGGTCTCCCATCACCGCGTCGCCTCCTCGACGATGGCGATTTCCTCGTCGGTCAGGCCGTAGAGCTGGTAGACGAGCGCGTCGATCTGCCGGTCCGTCGCGTCGATCTCCCGCTGAATCTGTTCCCGCCGCTGCGGTAAATTCTCGGCCGAAACGCTTGTGGAAGTTGAGCATTACCCAACCGATCCGCGTCACGGTAGAACCACGATAACGTCGCGGAGAGCAGTCGAGATGTACTCCGCTTGGATCGGGGCACGATGATGCGGCGACAAAATCGGATAACCCTGAGGATCAATAATACAATAACCACGCGTGGCAAATCCACCGCCTGCCCTAGGATTTCCCGTGCGAGTTGCCACGAACGCTCTATTCGGAAAGTATTGCGGGGTTCCGTATCCAGCGAGGTTCAGCCAGACGACGTCAACAGGTCGGAAAAATGAATCTGGCGGGATCGCGCCGGCGGCATCGGCAGCGGCAATGTACGCCGCGAGGTTCGGATAATTCCCACCGCCATCGGGCTGATTGCACTGCGTGGTCAAGCCAGGGAGGTCGGCCGAATCAATGCTAATCGCCATCGTGCGGTTGTCGTTTGCCCAGTTGAAGATGTTAAATGGGTGTGGCATGTAAAACTCCTTTGTTGTTTTGACCAGCGACGTTATACTGCGGCGTCTTCGACAGTGCGAATTTCTTCATCTGTCAGCCCAAATAATTTATAGACAACTTGGTCGATCTGCCGGTCAACAGCGTCAACTTCACGTTGAGTCTGATTCCGGTGCTGCGGCAATTTCTCTGCGGCGAGTTCTATCTGTAAACGATTCATCGTTTCAACGAGACCAGTGAGCCGATCGTGGCTATCTCGGTCCAGCCGATTACCGAAGTCTATCGGTCTGAATCGCAACTCTGAGATTTGCGGGACGCCGACTCGTAAATATCCGCCGGCCAATGAGAGCGACGAGTACAGCTGTTCGAAATACCAATTCAGGAGGCGGGAATTGGTTAGTCCAAGCACGTATTCTATTGACTCCTTCGTGTCGCCACGCGGATGTATCTGAACCGTTGGAATCGAGCCTGCCACATGGCCCTTGTCCAGAATTGCTTCGAGCCTCTTGGTCATTCCTGCGATTATTATTTTCTGCGAGCGATACTGCACTCTTCGCGACTCCGAAACCACCGAAGAAGTAATATCCAACACAGGCTTTTGAAATTTACTCTTGAGATAGCGAGTTGGAATGTCCCCCCAGAGACAGGAGTATCGGTCGATACAACCACTGCTAACAAGTGGAAAGTTCTCCCGCGACGCGGTGCCTTCCTTAACGACCGTCAGGAAATGGTATGCTTCGCCGACGGCAGCCGACGCGGTGATGTCAAATAGCTCTCCGTAAGGCTGCGTCACCGAATTAAGCTTTGCAATTAAATCTCTCCCGAGAGAAAAACATTCCGACCAACTCTCCAGGTCCTTCAGATTGGCCCTGATAGTTGACGTAATGATCTTGGACGCGTCGTATCTTTCGTTTCGTGGATGAACAAGGAGCGTAATTTCATCGCCTGACGGCGCAGACTTTACAGGTCGCTCCATGACGTAGACCACGGGATAAACCGCAGCTTCGCTAAAAACCGGAATCTTCGAAAAGTCGGCAAGCGAAATTAGCTTTGCATTGTTTGCGGCAAAGGCGCGAAAGGCCGCACCAAACGGGGCGGAGAGGAATTTATTTGGCACGATAAAGGACGTGAGTCCCCCTGGCGCGATGCCTCGAATGCCTAGCTCCTGAAACAAGATGCTCGCATCAATCGCCCCACGCGCCGATTCGAATTTGCTCTTAATCCATTGCTTTGCTAACTCACTGAATCGCGTTTTTTCCTCGACCGCATTCAAATACGGCGGATTCCCGATCACCGCATCAAATCCCCCTTGCTTGAACACTGCCGGAAACGATCGGTCATAATCGAAGGGATTTATTTGTCGCCGCTCGGATTCTGTCGCAGTATTCCACGCCTCGGTCCCGATGATGTCGGTGCCAATGAGACTATTGCCGCAGAGGATGTTCTTGCCGAGGTCAGGCAGGGCGCGTTCGCGGAACAGGCGGGTTTGAAATCCAAGCGTCTCGCTCGTTTCGCCCTCCAGGCACTTGAGCAGCAGGTTGAGTTTGGTGACCTCGACCGCCTGCGCGTCCAGGTCGACGCCGTGGAGGTGGGCGAGTAGGATCCGCTTGCGCTCGGTGATCGTCAGCGCCCAGCCAGGTATGATTGGTTCCTCCAGGGGCGATTCGGCCGGCTTCACGATTGCAGGACGGATCGGCGCGTTCTTCTGCTGCGCAAGCGTTGCTGGATCGGTCGAGGTGTACTGTTGCAGATACCAGTCGAGCAGGAACTGGTACGCGCCAATGAGAAATGACCCTGATCCGCAGGCGGGATCAAGGACCTTGATCTTCGCGGCCTCTTTCGGCGTCTTGCCGTCCAGCAGTTTACCGACGGTGTTTTGGACGATGTAGTCCACGATGTACTTGGGCGTATAGTAAACGCCGCCGGCCTTGCGGACTTCGGGCTTCTCGACGATCCGGGCAGAATGGCCGCCGGTGAGCGTGATCACTTTGCCCAGAAAACGCTCATAGACGCTGCCGAGGATTTCGGCCGACACCATCGTGAACTCGTAGGGGCTTCGAGGGTAATAGAGCCCGTTGATGATGACCGTGAGCGTCTTGTCGTCGACCTCGAGCTTGGGGGTGAGCGTGTCGGGAGTTTCGTCGCGGTCCTTTTCCTTGTCAAAGTGGAAGAGGCCGGAGTTATAGCGTTCATCGGCCCGATTGAAGAGCGTGACGAGGCGGGGATAGACGTCTTCGCCATTAACAAGTCTTTGGAGTTGACCGACGGATTCGGTGCCGCGGTCTTCGGCGATGCGCAGAAAGAGGATGCGGTCGATGATTCGCTGGACGGCGAAGTTGAGCGACGCCTCGTCGAGGGATTTGTTCCGCCGCGCTAGGCTGATGGCCAGCGCCTTGCGCCATTCTTCGATCTCGCCCAAGAATGCGTCGTCAAATGGTGTGGCCCCACGACCTTTTTTTGACTCGCTGTAGCGGTCAAACTCGCCCCGCAGCACCGCATCTTTACTAAAGGTACCGTACAGGAAATCCCAACGCTGTTCATAGTCGGTATAGCGCAGGAACTCACGCCGGGCAGTGGACGCTTTCTCTAGCTGTTTCGGCTGAATTCGGGTGTCATAAATTGCGAATTCTTCGAAGTCAGTTAGCAGGCTGACGGCGAGCTTCGCGCTCCAGGCGTAGCGGCGGAGCTGATAGGCAGGTTCCCAATTGTCCTTGATGTCGACCGCCGGCTTTTTGGCTTCAAGGAAGAACTTGCGCGTGCCGCCGATGCGGAATGAGTAGTCAGGCGCTTTGGTCTGGCCAGCGACCTTGACGCGGTCTTCGTGGACAACTTCGCGATACTGCTCTGCATAGCCGGCTGAGTTGTCAATGTCCCAGCCAAGCGCCTTCATCAGCGGGTTGATGAAGTCGATGCGGATGAGCGTCTCGTTGTAGTCAGGGGAGCGAATTCGATCAGACTGCTGATGAAAGCGGTCGACGAGCCGCTTGATCGTGTCGAGTGCTGTCTCCATGAACATTTTTCCGAAGTTCTGTGTTTACCGATTCATTGAAACCGTCGACCGGCGGGGTGGCAGCGTCGACGCTTGCATTGTTAAGGATGCCGCTGGCCAGAGCCACTGCAAATCGCGGAGTTGAGCTGGCCATTGTCGCTAAAGTGGCAGGAGTTTCAAGCAAGAGGTCGGGAGCTCGAACCAGGGGCGGTTCTTCAAGGGACGAATCGGTTATCCGCCGGCTCGGCCAGCGCTGCAGCCAGGGTCGCTTGGCGCGGGAGGCACTTTTGGCCGCTCCCCGCCGCGATGCTTGGCTTGCGGACGCGGCGGCTGGCGGCGGTCATCACGACGGAGCGTGATGAGTACCTGGGGGGCGACTAAACTGGTTGACAACTATTCAATAGATGAGTAAAATGTTCGCAGCTATATTTGGCAATTTGGTGGAGTTGAGAGGGGTGTCGCCCTGGCGGGCTTTATTCCTCGCGGGCCTTCGTTTCCCCACGGCTCGCGCCGTGGGCTACTATCTGTCGCCCTGACGGGCTGAGGAACTTGGGATCGCCCCAGCCGCGGAGCGGCGATAGACAGTAGCCCAGTGCGCAAGCACTGGGTAAACGTCTTTCGATGTCCCAAGCCCGGCAGGGCGACAGATGTGAATCGAATCGAAGCTCGGCCGTCACTATAAGACGAGCAGGCAATAGGACGAGCAGGCAATTCGGCTGCAGCCGGAATTCCAACGGGCGAACGGTTCTCACCCCACCCGAACGAGTTGTTGTCAGATGTGTTCACTAAATCGTTATAAAGTGCTGATAATGTATTCGTAACATATTGCCAGGCAAGGACTTGGGCGCGAGGGGAGCGCGGGTGAAAACGAGGTGATAAGTGTTATCGCAGGGCCAGGTCGGGCGGATCAAGTCCGCCCGCTCGCGGTCATTACGGCGGAGCGTGCTGAGCACGATGGCACACCCCTCCAACGGGCAGGGGTGTTGAGAAATGGGTTGGGTTTCTCAACGCGCACCTGCCGTTATTCGCGGCTGCGGCGCGGGGTAGTGTTGAACAAGGGTGTCGCGAACTCAACAAATGGCGACGTAACGAGAGGGCTGCATTCTGCCTTCTTTTTGTTCTTGTTCTTCCCTTTGGTTTTTGACTTCGCCGCACGTGGGTTTGGCTAAGGGGTGGTGGCGAAAAACGTGGGGAGTATTTCGCCGCGTTCGCTTGCGACGCGCGCTTTGGCGGGGTGAATCGTGACATCGAGCGCGTGGCAGGCAACGCGGCGAAATGCGCACGAACCAATGGGTTCATGCTACGGTTGCATACGTGGCTGGGAGAGGAAATCGTTCACCGTCTTTGGTTTCGATTCCGTCCCTTGAGCGCTGTTCCAGCCGGGGAGCCAGGACTTCTTTTCTTTCGCGGCTTGCACGGGGCGTTTGTTGGCCTGGTTGTTGAACATGCTGTTGCTGCCCGTCAGGTTTTCTTCGTGGGTGGCGGGAGCGACGTCGTTGAAGGGATTCAAAAAGTCAGCCGTTTGATTGGCCATCCGCTTGGTGCCGGTGGTCATCTTCTTCCAGGTGGAAGGGGGCTTGGGCTGACCGAAGGACGCGGACGAAGTCTTGGCCGAGCTGGTTCCCGGGATCAGGCCGAACGGATCGAGCAGGTTGGGGACCAGCGGTTTGCTGGCGGTGTTCGCTGGTTTGGGCTGGGCCTTGGACGTGCCCTGCAAGGGATTCAGGTTCGGCATCCGCCAGCCACTTTGCGGGGCATTCTGAGCCTGAGCCGGAATCGCGAGCAGGCCGCTGAGCAGCAATCCGCCGGCGAGTGAGAGGACCAGCCGCCAACGCGAATGAATCATTAGAGTGAACATGAGAGTGCCTCCGGGCAATTTTGGGATGAGTTACGTGCAGCAGAATCCGCCTGACGAGGACGGGACCATCGCAAAACGGCAGCGCGATGTCGAGAGCGTTTTTTGCACGCGCGGCGACTGCTAGCGGCCGCAACACTTCGCCAAAGCCTCAAACCGCATCACTCTCGGCGAGCAGGGAAGAGGAGGGCGAGTTTGCTGGTTAATCGAGCTGTAGCGGACGACGCAAAAGTTCTCGTCATGCCGGTTGAGCCTGATCGATGTGTTGTAGGAGTCGAAGCAGATATGCCAGGTCCAGCGACCGAGTCACGCGCCGCTGCTGGCAAGCCGGCCGCTGATCGGCGACGAGGCAGAATTTGACAGAGGGGGATAATATGAAATCACTTTGGATTGCTGTTGCGATCGTCGGGACGATGCCGCTGCTGGCTGCAGCCCAAACGCCCGGATCGAATCGTTCCGTCATCAAGCCGGTGAGCCACGGCATTTTCGCCCAGGGTGGTTGCAGTTCCTGCGCCACGCCCGCGCCCACATGCACCACGTGCGCCCCGACTTGCTGCACGCCCATGCCGGCTCCGTCAGTCGGCAAGTGCTGCTACAAGCCCTGTCTGCTGGACCGCTTTCGGCGTGGTCTGCGGTCGCTCGATTGCCTGCTCCCTTGTAGCTTGAATTCGGTCTGTGGTTCCTCCTGCGGTTCGTCGTGTGGGTCGTCTTGCAATAGCTGCACGGCCAGTTGCGAAGTAAAGTCCTCGTGCGGCTCGTGCTGCACCCAGAGCCGGGCTCACTTCTTTGCGTTTCACAAGCCCAAGTGCTGCAACCCGTGCGGCCAGATGAGTTGTGGCTGCTCCACAGCGATGCCGGTCGATATGCACATGCCGCAGCCGATGCCCGACGATCCCTTTATGGACGACAAGAAGCCGCTCGACCCGAACACGCCGCCGCCCAGCCGCGAGACGTATTACAAGCCGTACTTCAAAAAGAACAACGCCACGACCAAGGCCGCCAGTCCAACACCCGCGAAAACGGTGGTCCCAGCCGCGCATGATCCCTATGCCGTCGCGCCGCCCGTGCATATCCAAGCCCGGCCTGTGCAAGCGGCCGTCAAGGTAGCCCAGGCTGAGGCGTTTGAATATACAGCGGTGAAAGTCGCCGCCCACAATGCCGAGGCGGTGACGCTGACGATCTCCGACGACGAACCACCCGCGCCGCCGAGCTTGCTGCCGGTGAGAGCCGCTTCGCGTTACGAAGGCCCGCTGCCGACCAATCCGCTGCGTCGCTAAGTCAGACCACTACGATATTGCCAACCCAGACATCCCGCCGAACTTTCGCGCGGGATGTTTTTGTTTCTTGAGCCGGCGCGCTGGCGCTCGTAGACTGGCGGGGGATCGTTTTGAGTTTCATCAGCGAGAATACATCATGCGCGGCTGGGCATTGTCAGTATTGCTATTGGTTTGCGGCCTCACTCTTTCTGGCGGCTTATTGGCTCAGGAGCCGAGCGCGCTCGAAAGCTACATTCGGCTGCATTACGTCAAGCAGGAGGTGAAAATTCCGATGCGGGACGGCGTGGAACTCTTCACGGCCATCTATTCGCCGCGTGACACCTCGCGGAAGTATCCGTTGCTGATGAAGCGGACGCCCTATTCGGTCGGTCCTTATGGCGTGGACAAATACGCCGCGGCGCTCGGTCCCAGCGAGCACTTCGTGAAGGCGGGCTACATCTTTGTGAATCAGGATGTCCGCGGGAGATTCATGTCCGACGGAAAGTTCGAGCAAGTGACTCCGCACCGGCCCAACAAGAGACTCGCCACCGACATTGACGAGAGCAGCGATACATTCGACACCATCGCCTGGCTCATTAAGAACGTGCCCAATCACAACCAGCGGGTCGGCATGTTTGGCATTTCGTATCCCGGCTTTTATTGTTCGGCCGGCATGATCGACGCCCATCCAGCCCTGATCGCGGTCTCGCCCCAAGCGCCGGTCGGCGACTGGTACTTTGACGACTTCCTGCACAACGGGGCGTTCTTTCTCGCGCACGCTTATAGCTGGCTGGGAAACAACGCGCAGGAGCGGCCCAAGCCGACCGCGGAGAAAACGCCGAAGGTCGCCTATCCCACGCTCGATGGCTATCAACTATTTCTCGACGCCGTCAGCAATGACAACGTCAGCAAGCAGCATCTCAAAGCGGCCGTTCCGTTTTGGGATGACATGATGGCCCATCCCAATCGCGATGAATTCTGGCAGAAGCGAGCGATCTTGCCGCATTTGAAGAAGGTCGCGCCGGCCGTGATGGTGGTCACGGGCTGGTACGACGCGGAGGATCTCTATGGCTCGTTCAAAACGTATCAAGCCATCGAAGCCCAAAATCCGAACGTGAACAACGTGCTGGTCGTTGGCCCTTGGCATCACGGCGGCTGGGCATCGACCGAGGGTGAGAAGCTGGGGCCGATTTCGTTCGGCTCGAAGACCGCGGCCTTCTATCGAGCCGAGATTGAACTGCCGTTCTTCGAGCGGCATCTCAAAGACCAGCATCTTAAAGAGCAAAGGGGAACACCGCTCGCCGAAGCTACCGTGTTTGAAACCGGCGCCAATGTGTGGCGGACGTTCGACGCCTGGCCGCCTCGCAATCGCGAGGCGAAACAACTCTTCCTGCGTGAGAACGGCGGCCTTGATTATGCGACTCCTCCAGCAGGCGAAGCCTTTGAGGAGTACGTGAGCGATCCCGCCAAGCCGGTGCCGTTCACCGAGAAGGTCACGGCCCAAATGGCGATTGAGTACATGGTGGACGATCAGCGCTTTGCCGCCCGCCGGCCCGATGTGCTGGTTTATCAAACGCCCGCGCTCGCTGAAGACCTGCTGATTGCCGGGCCTCTCGATGTCGATCTGTGGTGTTCAACGACGGGGACCGACGCGGATTTTGTGGTCAAGCTAATCGATGTTTTTCCTGATTCAGCCAACGCTGCCGATCAGCCTGGCTTTCAAATGATGGTGCGGAGCGAAGTGATCCGCGGTCGCTATCGCAACAGCTTCGAGAAGCCGGAAGCGTTTGTCCCCGGACAACCGGCTCGCATCAAACTGGAACTGCTCGATGTGCTGCATCGCTTTCAGAAGGGGCACCGCTTAATGATCCAGGTCCAAAGCACCTGGTTCCCGCTGGTTGACCGCAACCCGCAGAAGTTCGTGCCGAACATTCACTTTGCGAAGGCGGCGGATTTTCAGAAGGCGACGCACCGCGTCTTTCGCTCCGCGGAACATCCCACGAGTGTCCGCTTCGGCGTTGTCCCCACGCCGGCGCCGCCGGTTCCCAAGTCATAGCTTGATGATTTTTTGCAGCCCTTCACCGTTGCTCGCGCTGCGGTGCGAGTAAATCATCAGCACGGCTGCGCAGACCACTGCCGCCACGCAGACCACGGCGGCGGCGACCCAGATGACGATCGACAAGGCGAGGCTGGCATCCGTTTTGGTCGCCGCGGAAGCAGCGGAGAGGGCCGCGGACGGCACCCCGAAGACCAACCAGAATGAAATCCAGAAAGCGTTGTGCAGGAACTTCGAGTGGACCTTGGTGTCTTCGGGAGATTCGGGCGGGTAGAGCGGAAACCCCGCTTCGAGTGAGCGCATCCGCTCCGCGTGCAACAACTGGCGACTGGCGCGCAGATTCCGAAACAGCAGCCCGAAGAACAAGCCGAACGCCAACAGCAGGCCGCTGGCGATGAGGATCGCAATCACCGGCCAGGTCCAATTCACATTCATGCTGGACGGGTCGGATTGAGCGAGAAACAACATGGCGTCTTCCTTTAGTACGCGATCGAAAGCGTGCGGCTAACGCAGTCGAAATCCTAACCTGCGGAACCAGTCGCGGGCTAGTTGCTTGCTATGAGTTCCATTTGAATTGATAATTAGTGGCAGGGGCCGCAGGACGAAATACAAACCATGCCAATGCTGAGCGAAGTACAACCGGGAGACGGCTCCGCGCTCGATCGAGCCGGCACATTGAATTGGCTCGCCGGAATCCAGGCAATGCTGCCGGCGCTGTTGTCGCTGTGCATTCATCTCTCGACCATGTTGGCCCTCGTATGGTGGATGATTCCAGGCCCCGCAGTTTCCAATTCAGCGGAACAGGTGCGGTCCGTGCCCATCGTGCTGGCCAAGGTGAATTCGCAGCAGACGGTTGATTATTTGGATGATGCTCCAGCTACTGCCAGTTCGGCGAGTGCAGCTCAGCGCAGTACTCGCCAAGCGTCCACGAGCGATGCCCTGCCCAGCGAACAGAGTTTAGAACTTCCCGCTGCCTTGCAATTGCCCGTGGGCGTCGGCGTCGGTTTGCCGGCGGAGAGTTTTTTGCCCGGTATTGAAGGGGGCGTGACCGCCAATCGCCGGTTGCCATCGGGAGTGAACGAAGCGGCGATCTTGGCCGATGATGCCCGCGGTCGAGGTAAGGGACCCGATACCACCGGCACGCCCGGCGGCCTGACGGTCTTCGGCGCACAGGCTCGGGGCCGGACGTTTGTCATGGTCATCGATCGCTCGGCCAGCATGGGCGATCAAGGTCTCGGCGGCATTCGCGCTGTGGCGGATGAACTCGCCAAGCAGTTGGAATCGCTGGACGAGAAGCAGCGGGTGCAGATTGTCGCCTATCATGCGGCACCTTCGCAACTCGATGCCAACTGGCTGCCAGCCACGCCCCAGAACAAGGAGAAGTTGCTCAAGTATCTTCGCAGCCTGCCGGCGTTCGGGAGCACGAATCACACGGCCGCTCTGCTCGCCGCTTTGAAACTCAAGCCGGAGGTGATTTTCCTGCTCACCGATGGTGACGATCCCGGCATGGACGGCGGGCAACTCCGCATCGTCCGCGAACTGGCCCGCGGACGAACGACCATCTTCACCATTCACTTCGGCCGCGGAGATAAAGCGGCGACCGAAGATCATTTCATGCGGAAGTTGGCAAAGGACACCGGCGGCGGCTATGTCTATGTCAACACCGACAAGCTGCCTTAGTTGGAGTCCCGGCTTCAGCCGGAAGTCAACTAAAACTGATACGAACTGCCGCAGCCGCAGCTCTTCTTGGCCATCGGGATATCGACTTTGAAGCCGCTCTGTTCGAGCCCTTCGACAAAATCGACCGTGGCGTCTTCAAGATAAAGTTCGCTCTTCTTATCCACAACCAGATCGACGCCGTGGAACGTGTACTTGCTGTCGGCCTTTTCGTCGAACTTGCTGTCCAGATCGAGCTTGGGCGAGTGGCCGCTGCAACCACCGGCCATCAGGCGAATGCGGAGAAAATCTTCAGTCGGCGCCTGCACTGAACTCTTGTAGTTCTGTACTTCTTTGGCGGCCCGCTCGGTCAACGTAATGCTCATAATCTACTCCAACTTGGAAACCAGTGAACTGGCAATAATGATCGGCTGTAACGCCCATGCCTACTTGAAGTATAGCTGTCCCGTAGCCCGAGAAAAGGGCATTTCGCGACGGTCAACGCCGGGCCTCGCCCAGCGCGACCGGGCGCGGTCAGCGGCTGACATACGAATCGAACACCCGTACCTGCTCCCAGTTAGCCTTATTT
Source organism: Anatilimnocola sp. (assembly GCA_043744755.1). GTDB lineage: Bacteria > Planctomycetota > Planctomycetia > Pirellulales > Pirellulaceae > Anatilimnocola. The sequence goes on along the minus strand of JAYTUF010000576.1, from coordinate 1,382 downwards.
TCGTCAATGAACTGAATGTGCCGCGGATGCGTCTGATAGGCATCGTGGGCCGAACGACCGTCAAAAACCACGTGCAAGGCCACATCAAAATCAGTGACATTCACCGGCCGTTGCAGATCCGGCACGAGGGTGCCGACCGCAAAAAACTGCGTCCCTGGATGGCCATGCAAATACTTCTGACAGGCAGCCACCATCTGCTCGACGGCTGCCTCGCCGCGGTCCTTGAGCCGGAAATAAACCATATGGGCAAGCATCGGCGTCCCCCAAACAGCAGGTCGAACAAATTATCAACTGGGCACTCTCGCCCGTCCGCCGGGCAAGCCTGCCCAGCCCACGAAGTTGTGTTTAGACAATTGCCTAAGATAATCCGATCCGCCGCGCGAGCCAAGCGGCCACCTTTCCATTGTCGGTCAGTCGCAGGAAAAGTACGATAGGGGATGGCAGTCAGACCGTCGTGCGGGGAGGCATTGGGATGGACCGAGAGACGTTTACCGAGACAATTCGGGCGTTGAAGCACCGGACGCCGTTCACGGTCGCGACGGTCGGCGGAAACCGCTATCAGGTCGATTTCCCGGACGCGCTAGCCGTGCGGGAAGGGCTGGCGATTTTTGTCGGGCCAGGCAAAGTGCCTGTGTTCTTCGACCATGAGGACGTCAGTGAGGTCATCGGCGATCTGTCCGGCCGCGGGGCAGAGGCAGGCTGAAAGTACGCCGTACTAGGTGTTCCCCGCAGACCGGTAGGGCTTGGCATTGCGAGCTTTCTCGCCCCCAATCGCCTGCCGGCCGAGATTCAATTTCCATCTGCCGCCCTGCGGGGCTTAGGATTTCAAGGGGACGATTTCCAGTGCTTGCGCACTGGGCTACTATCTGCCGCCGCTCCGCGGCTGAGACTAAAGCGAATTCCCTTTCCGGTAGACGACGAGTTCCCTCCTACAGCTTCATTTTTTTAAAGCCTTTCGGCACTTAGAACACTTCCCCAGGCTGCGGCCCGAGAACCACGTCTTGATAGTCAATCACGACGATTGGCTGTCCAACCTCGTTGATTGTAATGACGCGTCGTCGCATCTGCGTTTTGGGATCGACATACGCGGATGTGGGGAAGACCACTCAATCTTGAAGATGGTGAAGATCGATTCCGAAACCGGCAGCGCGGCAAAGCGAGAACCGGCGGGGAAGAAGTAACCACGCATCGCCTATGACGATATCCTCCGGCGCAGGATGAACACGGTATCCGAAATCACGTTGTCGAGCTTGAGCGGCTGTTCGATCTCGTAGCAGAAGTCGTAGACATCGCACAATTCAAACTGCGGCACTTCGGCGAGCAGCGTGCGAAACTGGGCGGCAGTGTAGAGGCGGAACTCGAACTCGCTGGCGAGACGCAGT
>JAYTUF010000575.1:0-5535 GCA_043744755.1 Anatilimnocola sp. | reverse complement strand
CCGCGCCGCTCGTTCGCGCGGCATCGACGAACTGCTCGTGCTTAAGCGAGATCACCTGCCCGCGTACAACGCGCGACATCGTCAGCCAGTACACCGCGCCAATCACGATGTAAAAAATCACGATCTGATTGATGCCCACTTTTGAAAGTGTGGATTTGATGTCGTCGTCGCTGAGCAGCATGATCAGGTTGATGACGACAAAGATGAACGGAATGCAATACATGACATCGACGAGCCGCATCATGCCCGCGTCGATGATCCCGCCCGCATATCCGGCGATCGCGCCATAGCTGACGCCAATGAACAGCGACACTGCCGCCGCCAGCAAGCCCACCATCAGCGAGACCCGCGCGCCCCAAAAGATGCGCGAGAGCACATCGCGGCCCAGATTATCCGTGCCGCAGATCGAAGGGATGCACCATTGGCCGAAGATCGCCAAACGTGTGCGAATCATCAGGCGAGCGAGCGGGCCAGGATTCGTCCAGAGGCGGTTGAAGGGATGCGCGCGTTGTTTGCCTTGCAGTTCGGCTTGCAGCTTCTCGCGAGTATCGCTCGTGGCCAATGAAACCTTCGCCGAAAGTTCGGCTACTTCTTTGTCGAACTTCGCGAGTTCGTCCAATGAAACGCTTAAGGGTCGCTGCAAGGTGCGCGGCGGCTTGTAGATGTTCTCCTTGTTGACAAGCTGAAAGCTGGGTGACTGCAGCGGCAACAACGGCGTGAGCCAGGCAAGCGTCGCGAGCGCAATCAGAAAACATAGCGAAGCCATCGCGGCATAGCTCTTCCGCAAACGTCGCCAGGCGTCCTTCCACAGCGAGATGCCGCGGATCGACGCGGCTTCGCTGAGCAGGGCTGCATAGCGGTCGGCAGGCGCTTTCTCAAGTGATTTGTCGGCACTCATCGGTCAGTCTGCTTACTCCAACTTCACGCGCGGATCGATCACCGAATACGAAACATCGACGAGGGCGTTCATGGCATAGAGCAGCGTGGTGTAAACCAGCACCGCGCCCATCGCCACGGGATAGTCGCGTTGCAAGGCGGCATCGATAAAGTGCGACCCAAAGCCAGGCACATTGAAGATTCGTTCGATCACCAGCGAGCCAGTCAGAATGCCCGCCGCGGCAGGACCAATGTAGGAAACGACCGGCAGGATCGCGCCTCGCAGCGCATGCTTAACGATCACCGTGCGCGTCGAAAGTCCCTTGGCATAAGCGGTCCGCACATAGTCGAGGTTCAGCACCTCCAGCATCCCCGCGCGAGTCAATCGCGCAATGTACGCGGCATACGGCGCGGCCAGGCAACAGGCGGGCAAGACAATCAGTGACGGGCGGCCCCAGCCCGCTGCGGGGAGGATCGGAATCGCGAAACAAAACAGAATGATCGAAAGGCTGGCCAGCACAAAATTGGGAACTGCGACTCCAAGGGTCGCTAATCCCATGAACGCGAAATCGTAAACGGAGTTCCGGTTGACGGCGGAGACAACTCCCGCCGTCGTCCCCACGATCAGCGCCAGCGTGAGCGAGATGATGCCAAGTGAAAACGAAACGGGAACGCCCTCCGCAATAATCTCGTTTACCGTGTAGTCCTTCAGCCGCGCGGAGGGGCCGAAATTGAGCCGCACAATGTTCCCCAGCGTCGTAATGTATTGCTCGTGCAGCGGCGCATTGAGATTGTAGAACTCGTCCAAGTTGCGGCGGATTTCTTCCGGCAGCTTCTTTTCCCCCATGAATGGCCCGCCGGGGGACAGTCGCATTAGCAAGAACGACAGCGTGTAGACCGCCCAGAACGTGAACAAGAACCAGCCGAACCGCCGCAACAACGCGCCGAGCAAATCCTTCGCTCTCATGGCGCGGCTCCTGACGGAGTAAAGCTCGGCCCCTGCTTCAGCGCTTTGGCCTTCGCGGCCTGATCGACCTCGAGCAGCGTGAACGGATGCAGGTCCCGCACCTCATTGCAAAAGCCTTTGACGTAAGGCTTCACCAGATTCTTCGAGACATAGAAATACATCGGAATGATCGGCACTTCCTCCAAGAAGAGCGCCTCGGCCTTTTTGAAAATCGCCATCCGCTTCGCCGGATCCGCCTCTTTGCCCGCGTCGGCGATGAGTTGATCGTACTGTTCGTTGCCCCAACCCGTCATGTTCTGTTCACCGCCGGTCACGAACATATCCAGAAACGTGTTCGCGTCAGGATAGTCGGCAATCCATCCCGCGCGGGCGATGTAGTAATCCTTCTTGTCCTGCGCATCGAGATACACGCCCCATTCCAGGCCGCGGAGTTGCACATCGACGCCCAGGTTCTCCCGCCACATCTGCTGAATCCGCTCCGCAATCGTCCGGTGCAGCGAAGGAGCGTCGTTATACAGGATTTCAATATGCGGCAACTGATGCCCTTGGGCGTAACCCGCTTCGGCCAGCAGTTCCTTGGCCCGCTTGGGATTGAACTCCAAACCGGGCGGACTGACGTAACCAGCGAGCCCCGGCGGCACATAAGTCGTCGCGGGCACTTCTCCCGCTTTGGTCACGAAGTCGCAGATGTTTTTCTTGTCGATGGCCAGATTCAGCGCCTGCCGGACGCGCTTATCGTTGAGCGCTTTCTTCTCGACATTCAGCCGATAGAAATAAACGGTCAGCATCGGCGCGGAAGGAAACTGTTCCTTCAAATTACGTTTGAGTTGCGGAATCATGTCGGCGGGGATGGTCGTCGCCCAATCGACCCGGCCGGTGAGATACATGTTCAGCGCGGTCGTTTCATCCCGCAGCGCAAGCACGTCGATGCTGTTGAGCTTAACATTGGCCGCGTCCCAATAGAGCGGGTTCTTCTCCAAGCGAATGCGGTCGCGCAGTTTGCGAAGTCGCAGCGTGAAGGGACCGTTGGAAACGATATTGTCCGGCTTGGTCCACGTCGGCGAGCCAAATTTCTCGATGCAGCCACGATTGACGGGATAGAGCGGATAGAACGCGACCAACTCAGGAAAGAACGGCGTGCGGTCGTTAAGTTCCACCACCAGTGTTTTGTCGTCCGTCGCTCGGATGCCAACGGTCGCTTCCCAATCGCTCAGAACCTGCTGGCACGCCTTGGGTTCTTTGCCTTCAAACGGAATAGCCTGGTGGGGATCTTTGCTGAAAGCAGCTACTTTACCGTTCACAGCAACCACATAAGTCCAAGTTCTCTTCCAATCCGAGAGCCGCCGCGACTTATCTTCCGCACTCAACTTGGCGGAAAGTTTTGGCTCGGGCGTCTTGAGAATCTTCTCAAATTTGCCGCGCACAATCGTCCCGCGCGGCCAGGCTTGAAACTTACTGCGGCGGTCGGCAAGTTCCACTTCGACCGCGTCACCTTGGGTGAAATCAGGCTTCGAGTACTTCGCCGTCCCCTTCACGTAAAACAATTGATACGTGTATTGGCTTCCAGTTTCAGGATGCAGCATCCGTTGCCAGGAGAAGGCGAAGTCGTGGGCGGTGACGGGGGAATCGTCGGACCATTTGGCGTCTTTTCGGATGTGAAAAGTATACGTCTTGCCGTCTTCGGAAACTTCGTACGACTCGGCCATGCCGGGCTGAACGGTCAGCGGGGCGTTCTGATGCGGGCCATATTTTTCGCGGTAGTCCTGCTCAGGCAATTGACGCAGCAGACCCTCAAACAGGCCGTTGATCACGCGGTTTTCGGGGTTACCGGTCGCCTTGGCGGGGTCGAGCGTTTGCACTTCGGTGCCATTGTCGAACGTGAAATCGGCCGGCGGCAGCGGATCGAACGACACGGCCCAGGCGACTGCCGCCATCACCAGTAGCAACACGACATACGGAAAGATATTGCGAAAGTTCAGCGGCATGGGTTACTTCCCGTTCGACATCGAATGTGGTTCGCATCGTAGCATGAAGCGTCGGCGGTATGGATGCAACCGATGCCTCCGAGATCCGGGAGGGCGAGGTTCTTGCCCAGCGTTCACGGCTTGGCAGGAGCCTCGCCCTCCCAGGTTGGCCCGGCGGGTTTGCGAGGAATATCGTTTTCCCTCTCAAAATGATAGTGAATTTGTTACCGCAGCGGTTACAATCGCGGCTGCCTTCCTGTTTGTACGCCCGGCATCGATGCGGGGCGCCCCACCTTTCCTCGGATGACCCAGTAGGGAGAATTCCATGTTGCTGCGTAGCGTTCTTGTTCTCGGTTGCTTGTGTTCAATCGTATTATTGAATCTGTGGTCCCTCTCGGCGGCCGATGCCGTGCCGATCGTGCAATCGGCCGGTTCTGGCCCGTGGTCTGCCGCGGCGACGTGGGTCGGCGGCAAGGTTCCCGGCCCGAATCTCAAAGTGCAAATTCTGCCCGGACACACGGTTGTCTATGATCTCGAAGCTGCCGACGACCTGGTGATTCGTTCGCTGCATATCGCCGGCACGCTGCGCTTTGCGACCGATAAGAAAACTCGCCTCAACGTCGGACTGATCAAGATTCAGGCCACGACCGAAACCGATGAAGAGGGTTTCGACTGTGAAGGTCATCCCGCTGAACCGGCTGCTGGGCAACAACGTCCCGCGCTCCTCGTCGGCACGCCCGCAGAACCGATTGCGGCCAACGCTCGCGCCTTGATTCGCCTCACCTATGTCGAAGGCCTCGATAAGAACTCCTGCCCCGCCATTGTTTGCTGCGCAGGCCAGATGGAGTTTCATGGCCAGCCCATGAATCGCACCTGGGTCAAGCTCGGCGCGACCGCGGCCAAAGGCGACAAGCAAGTCACGCTGGCCGAAGGGGTCACCGGCTGGCGCGTGGGCGATCAACTTTTACTTACACCCACGAACACTGACTATCGCGGCGAGGCCGATATCGAAACGCGCACGATCAGTGCCATTGAAGGCGATGTGCTGAAGTTTGCAGAAGGGTTGGAGTACGAACACCTGGGCGTGGACGACACCCGCGGCGAAGTCGCCAACCTCAGCCGCAACGTGATTGTCGAATCGGCCGATCCCGCCGGCGAGCGTGGCCATACGATGTATCACCGTTTCTCGAAGGGGAGCATCAGCTATGCCGAATTCCGCCACCTGGGCAAGAAGAATGTCCTGGGCCGGTACTCGCTCCACTTCCATTTGCTCGGCAACACGATGCGCGGCAGTTATGTCATCGGCGCGTCGATCTGGGAAAGCCAGAACCGCTGGCTGACCATTCACGGCACGAACTATCTCGTCGCTCGCGACAACGTCGGCTTCGGCAGCGTCGGGCATGGCTTCTTTCTGGAAGACGGCACCGAAGTTTTTAACGTGCTCGACCGCAACCTGGCCGTCGGCGCCGTCCGCGGCAAGCAGTTGCCCAAACAGGTGCTCCCCTTCGATCAAAACGAAGGAGCCGGCTTCTGGTGGGCGAACAGTCTCAACACTTTCACCCGCAACGTCGCCGCCGGCAACGATCTGTATGGCTTTCGTTACGAAGCGACGCAGTCCAGCGCTCTCAAGCTGACCCTGCCCGTGATGCAGCCCGATGGCAGCGAGAAGATCGTCGATATTCGTACGCTCCCCTTCGTGCGGTTTGAAGACAACGAAGTGCATAGCAA
>JAYTUF010000574.1:0-21500 GCA_043744755.1 Anatilimnocola sp. | reverse complement strand
GACGTGAAATAGTAGGCCGGAACAAGGTACTCCGCAGTTCCGGCATGACCTGCAAAACACCAGACATTTCGCTACTTACCCGAATAGCGAAAGCACGTGTGTTCGGACCAGTGCCGACCGGGAGAACCGACATGTCCGACTATCGGCGCTGGTATGTTCCTGGTGGAACGTATTTTTTCACCGCGGTGACTTATGATCGCCGACCCATTCTGACCACGGCAGAGGGACGATCGTTCTTGCGAGCTGCAATCGAAACAACTCGCCGACGACGCCCGTTCGAGGTGTTCGCAAATGTTTTGCTGCCCGACCATTGGCATTTGATCATGCAGTTGCCATCGGGTGACAACGGTTATTCGGCGCGGATGAAGCGCATCAAAGAGGAGTTTACGAAACATTGGCTGAATGCGGGCTTGTCCGAGGCTAAGGTCACGCAGTCCCAATCCGCTAAAGGCGAACGAGGCATATGGCAACCTCGTTTTTGGGAACACACGATCGAAGATGTGGACGACCTGGAACGCCACACCGATTACATTCACTGGAATCCGTGTAAACATCGCTTGGTGGGGCGAGTTCGTGACTGGGAATGGTCGTCGTTTCACCGCTTTGTCAAAGCGGGGGACTATCAAATTGATTGGGGTGGAATCGAGCCCGCGTCGATTCGCGGCAATTACGATTGGGGCGAGCCGTAGTTGACTGGAACTGCGGTTTCCCAGCGATTGACGATGACGATCCGCACTCGCCCCATTGCCGGAACTGCGTGAGTACACTTGTTCCGGCCTACTGCCTGGCGAGTCCTCGTGTAGGCCGGAACAAGGTACTCCGCAGTTCCGGCATAACCTGCCAGACGACAAGCCATTTCCGCCAGTCAACGCCACAGTTCCGCGCTGATTGGCGACGAACCGCACTCGCCCAAGTGCCGGAACTGCGTGAGTACACTTGTTCCGGCCTACTAAGACGAATGCTTTACGTTTCGCGAGCCGGAACCCGCGCGAGCAGCGCCGGCGGTGCGGGGCGGGCCTTCGGAACGGGCCCCAGGAACGCTACCAGATGGGGCGAATTCGCATCTTGAATCTCCGCTGCGCGGGCGAAGAACTTTTCAGCGCGTTGCGCTTCGCCGCTGTAGTGCAGCGTCATGCCGAGCAGGAAGTACGCATTGGGCGAATCGCTTTCGAGAGCCCGATTGGCCAAGCTTTCGAGATGCGACGCCTTCGCGGTGCCAAGGGTGCCATAGAGCGAATCGAGCGTGAAGCCGCCGCGGGTGATGTCCGGACTGGCGGCGATGGCTCGCTTGACGGCGTTCACAGCCAAATCATATTCGCCCATTGCAACCAGCGTGTGGCTGTATCGCCAATTGGCTTCGGCCAGATCCGGCGCCAAGCTCGCAGCAGCCCGATATTGCTGAGCGGCGGCCGCATAACGTTGTTCCTGGAAGAGGTTGTCCCCCTGCGTCATATATGCCCGGGCTTTCGCGCGGGAATCGGGATTTGTATAGCGGACATTGATCGCATTGCCAGCCGCGGGTTGATTCTGAATCATCCCCTGGGCAATATTCTGCACCACGCCGCGCAAACGACCGTTCGCGATGCCGTTGCCATTGAGCAACTGGACCTGATTGCCCGCGGCCCGCTGGGTTCGAACCGCGTCAGCCAACTGCGCGATCACCGTGCCCGCGGTCAACTCCGCGCTCAGGCCGCCGTTTTGCGTGTTGCCCGAGTAGTAGTTCAGAATCGTCGGCGAGGGGATCACCTGCGCGCCGTAATACGGTTGGCTATAGGTTTGATAGATCGGCTGGCCATACGATTGATAGCCGCCCTGGCAGCCATTGTAGTAGTTGTTGTTGTACCCGTTGTTGTAATAATTCGAGTAACCGATGTTCGGGTAACCGAAGTTGGAATAACCGAAGTTGGAGTAGCCGTAATTGGGATAGTAACCGCCATAGCCGCCGTAACCAAAGTTCCGATAGCCGTAGCCGTAACTGGGCCGGTAATACGAACCAAAGTAGGGAGCACGATAGACGAGTCCGCGGCCAAAGCCATAGTTGCGATGCACGCCGTAACCGCCAAAGCCGCCGTATCCACCGTAAAAGCGATTGTGGCCGTAGCCCCAGCCGCCGCCTCCCCAACCATGATGTCCGCCGCCCCAGCCGCCATGGTGGCCACGATAGGCCTGAGCTGAGGGCGCGATAACAGTTTGCAACATCGCGACGCTCACGAGCATCGCCAGCACAATCAAGCCCCTACGCATTGCCCTGCCTCCTTGTTTTTCGTGCCCAGGCGAGTGGCCGATACGAAAGGCCAACTCGCAACTGGAACTTCATTCCCCGATTATCTGCCTGTTTAAAGCATTCGACAAGCTATTTCGGCGCTGCAGGTTGATTTCCGGAGAAATTGTAATGGACGACAGCTCGTAGTTCAAAGCCAATGCTCCTCAACAAATCCCACTCAGCTTCTCTCCGCTCTTCCCTGAAAGTATGGATTGTTTTGAGGGTAGATAACGGTTGTAAAGCGACAATTCCGGCTAGATTGGGGCGGAAATCCCAAAGGTTTTGAACCTTGCGGGCGTCGCGGGAGACCAACTGCTGCCGCGTTGCCAACGCAAATCGGTTTGCTAAACGCCGTCGCGGTGTCGATAATACGAATCAGTCACTCCTTGAAAACTCTTGCGGAAAGATGCCTGCCATGCCAGTTGGCCAGTCGCAATCTGAGTCGTTTCTTTCCACGCTGACGCGCAGGCAAGCGTTGCTCGCCATGGGTGGAGCAACCGCCGCCGCGCTCACGACGGCGAACTCGATTCAGGCAGCCAAACGCGATCCCAAGTGGGAAGCGGCCATGGATAAGGGGCTGAAGTGGATCGCCAAAGCCCAATCGACGCAGGGGCATTGGACGGCCGGCGGCTATCCCACCGCGATGACCGCTCTGGCCGGCACTGCCCTGATCGGGTCCGGTTCGACAACCACCCAAGGTCCGTATGCCAAGCAGATTCGCAAAGCGGTCGATTTTCTGCTCAGCAAGCTCCGTGAAAACGGCCTGATCGGCGATCCGCGGAACGACAATCGATACACGTATGGCCACGGCTTTGCGATGCTCTTTCTCTCGCAAGTGCTGGGCGAAGAGCAGGACGAAGAGGTCCGCGAGGAATTGGTTAATGCGCTAACGAAGTCCGTCGAGTTCAGTGTGCGCGCTCAGGCCCCGACCGGTGGCTGGGGCTATGTCAGCACCAAGGATCAGCCCGATTTCGACGAAGGCTCGACCACGATCACGCAAGTGCAAGGCCTCCGCGGCTGTCGCAATGCGGGCATCGTGGTGCCGGGTGAAGCAATTGATAAAGCGAAGGAGTACATCTACGCCTGCCGCAATGCCGACGGCGGCATCAGCTACAGTTCCCGCAACCGGGGCAGCAGCCGGCCGGCAATCACCGCCGCGGCCCTCGCGTCGCTGTACAACGCCGGCGCCTACGACGACAAGCATGTGCCGCAGATGCTGGAGTATTGCAAAAAGACGTTGCAGAACTTGTCAGAAGGTCCGAACTCGTTCGGCCATTGGCATTACACCTATGTTTATTACTCGCAAGTCATGTATCGCCAACTTGAAACGGAATGGGCCCCGTTTCGCGACAAACTTTATAACAAGATTGTCAACGAGCAAACGCCCGACGGCTCCTGGACCGGCAACATCGGCCCCATCTACGTCACCGCTTGCAACTTGATCATGCTGCAACTCGATAAGGCGTATCTGCCGATTTATCAGCGGTAATAAGGTAGCCCGACGCGTTAGCGAGGACGTCCCGCGGAAGACTCCGCGCGGCACTCCCTTGCTAACGCGACGGGCTACCTATTGCATCAATCAGTCCCAGTATCGTATACACCCGTGCTTCCGCCGCGGGTTCATGGCCCAACTCATGTAACGTCGCGGACGTAATCGGGCTGATGCTAGCGAGCTGTGTTTTGTGCAAGCTCTCGCCGAACATCGCGTGCAATGATCTCGCAATGGCGGAACTCGTCACGGTAATCCAATCGATTTTGCCGGCCTGCAACAAGGCCGCGATCTCGGAATTCGGCTGCGTTACGTCGTGGCTATCGTAGACGACGACTTGTTCCACAATCCCGCCGGCTGCGGTTAGATCTTCGGCCAGCACTTCTCGCCCGCGATTGGCGCGCAGTAAGAGGAACTTTTTGCCATGAGCAACTGCAGTTAATGATCCCGCGAGTGCCTCGGCGCGGAACTCGTCGGGAATGAGATCGGCGCGGAGCGAGTGTTTTTCTAATTCGGCGGCCGTGCCTGGACCAATCGCGGCGATTTTCGCGGAACCAAGCGCTCGCAGATCGAGGCCACGTGACCAGAGTCGATTTAGAAAATGATGCACGCCGTTGCTGCTCGAAAACACGAGCCAATCGTACTCCCCCAGCCGGGCAATGGCGTCATCAACCGGTTGCCAATTGGCGGGCGGAGTGATTTCGATGGCCGGTTGCAGCAGCACTTCAGCGCCTAACTCCTCGAGCGGACCGCGGAGGTCTTCGGCCTGATGCGCGGGGCGAGTGACGAGAATTCGCTGACCGAACAAAGGGCGTTTGTCGAACCAGGACCAACTGCGCGACGTCGCGGCCACTGCGCCGACGACGATGATGACCGGCGGGCGGAGTTTCGTTTGTTCGACGAACGTGGCGACTTCGGCGAGCGTCGTTTGCCAGACTTGTTGATCGGGGAAACTGCAACGGCGGACAAGGGCGACCGGCGTATCGGGGGATTTTCCGGCAGCGAGCAAACCGCGGGACCAATCGCGGGCGGAGGTTACTCCCATGTAGAAACACAGGGTGCCAGGGAATTTTGCGAGCGCGGCGTAATCGAGAGGCGCTCCTTCCTTTCCCGGATTTTCTTGGCCCGTGACGAGGGCCACGGCTGACGCATGATCGCGCTGCGTGAGGGGCAGTCCCGCATAGCTGGCCGCGGCAAAGGCCGCGGTGATGCCGGGGACGATCTCGAATGGCAGGCGAGCCGCGACGAGCGCTTCAATTTCTTCCGCAGCGCGGGCAAAGACCGTGGGGTCGCCGCACTTGAGACGGACGATCACCCTCCCCTGCCCTGCCTCGGCGATCATCCGCTCGTTAATCTCCTGCTGGGTCCACAACCGGCCGCGGCCATGCTGACCGAGACAGAGCAGCTCCGCTTGGGGCCGGCAATGCTGCAGCAGTTGCGGGTTGGCGAGATAGTCGTACAGTACGACATCGGCCCGCTGCAGGCATTGTTGCCCGCGCACGGTAATCAGCCCTGGATCGCCAGGCCCGGCGCCGACCAGGTAGACTTTGGCTGGCGCGGCAAGTTGATCGATGTCCGATGTTGCCATGCCACGAGAATAGATTCCCTCAGCCGCCATGACCAGCCCCGCGAATCCATCCGCTCAGCCGCAGCCTCTTCATCCGCGGATGATCACGGCGGCCGAGCGGCATGAACTGGCCCGGCAGTTTGAGCGGGCGAAACAATTGGCGGGCAAGACACCGCCGGATTTTGCGGGCGTGCATCGCATTCTATCGGAGAGTTGCACCCTCGATCCGGGCAATACGCTGTTCGTGCAAGCGTTGCTGGAGAATCTGCGGCGCGCGAAAGGTAAAACAGCCACCGCGTGGCCTTGGCAAGTCTGGCAGCGACGGGCGGAGCTGGAGAAAGCGATTCGCTCGCGGCATTGGACGGAGGCACTTCCGGCGGGTTGGTGGTTGCTGGGAGAAAGGCCGCGTGAGGCACGAGTGTTGAGCAACCTGGCTCAAATCTGCGCGGCGCTCGATCATGGCCCGACGCAGATTCTGCTACTGCAGGCGGCGAGGGAATTGGCCCCGCGTGAGGTCGCAGTCCTTCGTCCCCTGGCATGGGCACTCGGGGCGACGGGGCAGTTCACTGGGGCTGCGATGATTTGGCAGGAATTGCTTTCGCAGATTCCCGCTGATTCGGAAGCAACGAGTTATTTACACGTCTTGAGTGAATCGCAAACTAGCAGGCAACTTTCTGCCGGCGATCTCATGACCCATTTGAAAGAACTTCTGGCAGATAAGCAGTGGGATGCGGCCGAGCACTTGCTCGCTTCAAAAGCGGGCGCCGAGGGAGCGAACCTGGAACTCCGCGAAATAGGCGAAGAGATCATGCTAGGCAGGGCACGAGAGCGAACAGAAATTGCCCGCCGACTGGCTAAACTTTCGACAACATCGGCACAGCAGCGGCTCGTGGCGGAAATGCTGGCAGAGCAGCGGCGGATTGAGCTCGGTGTGGCGTTTGCGCGGTATGAGCGGTTTCCGTCGGAGGCGGCGTCATCCTGGGAGTTAGCCGGCTGTTTGACGCGGGTGGCGAATTTCAGCGAGGCACTGAAGTATCTCTTACCGCTGCAATCGCTGGCCGAGTGGCGGGTTCAGGCCGTGGTCGCGGCGGGCGAGAACTATCAACATCTGCGGCAGTTTGAGCGAGCCCTGCAGTGTTATCGCGAGGCCTTGAATGAACCACAGCTCGATTTGCAGAGCGAGCATGGGCAACTGGCCTGGTATCGCGGAGCGGTCCTCGCCGAAGCGACTGGGGCGGCGGGAGATGCGCTGGCCTGGCTGGAGCAGTTGGTGGCGGCCAATTCTGGCTATAAAGATGCCGCCACAAGGCTAGACAATCTGCGGCTCATCTGCAATAAAGGTGGATTCTCTGCCCAGCCATAGTACTCATCACGCTCCGCCGTGATGACTCTCACGCGAAGGGTGAGAACGACAGTTTTTGAAACGAATCGACTCGTAGGATTGTCATGCCAACCACCAGCAGTGCGAAGAAGCGGCAACGTCAAAACATCAAGCGGCGGGCCAGCAATCGGGCCGACAAGTCCGTGCTCAAGACCCAGGTTCGCAAAGTAAACGCTGCCGCGGAGACTGGCGATGCGACCGCTGCCGCCGGCGAATTCATCATCGCCACGAAAAAGCTCGATAAGGCGGCGGCCAAGGGTGTGATCCATAAGAACGCCGCCAGCCGGAAGAAGTCACGGCTCTCGGCGATGCTTAAGAAGGCTAAGTTGGTTGCCGCTAAATAGTATTTGGCATGGTACTCATCACGCTTCGCGTGATGATTCCTCACGCAAAGCGTGAGGAGTACAATGTTGCCATGCGCACTACAACTTGTTCTAGCTGGTTAGTCGTTCTTCTGCTGGCATCGAACCTTCCGGCAATCGCCGATGATGCAGCCCTGGCCATCTTTCAAAAGCGGATCGTCCCGATCCTGCAGGCCGGAAAACCTTCCAGTTGCAGCGAATGCCACTTGAGCGGCGTCGATCTGAAGGACTATATCCGCCCCACGCAGCCCGAGACGTTTGCCGCTTTGCGGGATGGTGGATTGATCGATACGAAAAACCCCGCCAAGTCGAAGCTGCTCCAGTTCATCGACCGTAAGCCGGAGAAGCCGAGCCTCATCACGGAAAAGATTCGTGCGGAAGAGTCCGCTGCGTTTCGGGCTTGGATCGAAGCCGCGGTGAAGGACCCCGCCCTGGCCGCCGCGAAGACCGCCGATCCTGCGATTGGTCCGCAGTTGCCGGTCGAAGTCATTCGCCATGCCCGGCAAGACCGCGTGCTGCAATCGTTTCTCGATAATGTCTGGGCCGAGGTAGGCCGCTGTGCCGCCTGTCATTCGCCCGACCGCAATCAGCAGCAAGTGAAAAAGCACGGCGCGCACATTTCGTGGATTAAACTCCGCGACCCGCAGGCGACATTGGACGGTTTGCTCGAATCGGAATTGCTCGATCTGAAGGAACCGGAGAAGAGCCTGCTGCTGCTCAAGCCGCTGAACAAGGTCGAGCACGGTGGCGGCGTGAAGATGACCGTGGGCGACCGCACCTACAAACAATTTCGCACGTTTATCGACGATTATGCGGCGACGCAAGCGGGCAAATATCGCATTGCCAAGGACCTGCCCGCGGCCAGCACCGAAGCGTCGGTCGTCTCCGATATCTGGTTCAAGCTGACGGACATCCCTGCAGCGTATGACAAATTGGTGGTCCGCGTGGATCTGCACGCCTGGGACGAGAAGCAGCAGAAGTTCTCCACTGAGCGCTGGGCCACTGCTGACCGGCAAGTGTTTGGCAAGGGCGGACTGTGGCAGAATCACCTGAGCCTGATTGCCCATAAGCAGTCACCCCGGGCGCAGGAGTTCGCGCGTGGTGCGTCCTTGCCGGCGGGTAGATACCTGGCCAAGGTCTATCTCGATCGTCAGGATAAACTCGCGAATGAATATCCAGCGGAGTTGACGGAGAAAGATCTGATCGCCAAGATCGAAGTGACGAGCCGTTGGCCGGCCGGATATGGGCAGATGACGAGTGTGAAGTTGCCGGCTGGTCGGTAGTCCTCTCGCTTCGCGCGAGGACTCCACGTAGGCCGGAACAAGCCGTACACGGCGCCGTTCCGGCATATTGGGCGAGTTGACGATGTTCGGCACATCTGCCGGAACTGCGGAGTACCTTGTTCCGGCCTACTGGCTTAGACCGAGTGTTGCACGCCGGGCATGGCTTTGACCCGCGCGTGGCTGACTTGCCAACTGGCGGCGGACAATTGCCCCGGCATTCGCGCCAGCACCCATTCGACCACGCGCCAATCGAGCCAGCGGCAATCGGGGTCCTTGCTGCGGGCGGCGATGTAGCCCAAGTGGCCGCCACCGTCGGGGATCACCAGTTTGACGGCATCGGAAATCTTCGATTGCTGCAAGGTCGCCACCGGCACAATCGGATCGTCCTGAGCCGCGACGATCAGCGTCGGGATGCGAATTTTCGACAGGTAAGGGCCGGAACTGGCCTGCGAGTAATAATCTCCCGCATTGAGAAACCCGGATAGCGGCGCAGTGACATGGGCGTCGAACTCGCGAATGTTCCGCACGCGGGCGGGGAGCGTCGGCGTGGAAACGTCGGGCGTCGAACGCTGGCGGAGCGCGATGTAGTTTTTCATGCCTTGCACGAACGTGCGATCGTAAACGCCGCGGAGCACCGTTTCGACGTGCGCGCAGCAAACATCCAAGTCCACCGGCGGCGCGACGGCCATCACACCCACGACGTTCTCGGGCGCGTCGCCTTCCCATTCGCCGGCCAGCTTGAGGACCATGTTCGCGCCCATCGAAAAGCCGATAACCGCGGCGGGCGAGTTCAGGCAGCGGAGGTTGATATCGTCGAGCACTGCGGCCACATCGCCGCTGCGGCCCGCGTGACAGAGCTGCTTCGCCAGGCCCATTCCCGCGCCGCAGCCACGGAGGTCCATGCGGAATACGCGCACGCCGCTGCCATTCAGCTTATTCGCGCAGCGCTGCATGTAGCCCGACATGTGCGAGCCGCCGAGGCCGTGTACCAGCACCGCCACGGGGTCATTCGGTTGCCACTTCTGCGGGCGGTCGTCGTGCAAGACGATCTGGTCGCCGTCAGGCAGAGTGACGCGATGTTGAGTCGCCGTGTAAGGCACGGATTGGTGGAAGAAATAGCAGCCCAAGATGGTCTGCAAATGTCCACCCCGAACCCAAGGGTGGGATCGGAAAGTAGGAAAGTGAACGTCCATTTTCAACTTTTCCATGGTCAGCCAGCAGGTGGTTTACATATGGTGATGCGCAGGCCGTTAAATTCATTATCGGCGAACGATCCCATATTCCTCGATCTTACGATACAACGTAGCGCGCCCTAATCCCAAAAGCTTCGCGGCTTCTGGCACGTTGCCCTCGGTCCGATTGAGGGCCTCTTGTATCAGCTTTCGTTCCCAAAAATCAAGCCGTAATGACTCAAGTTCTTTGCCGCCACTGACATCCCGCAAGCCGAGGTCGTCTGGCAGGATGGTATTTCCTTCGCACATTACCACGGCCGAGTCGAGCACATTGCGCAGTTGCCGCACATTGCCGGGCCACTGATACGATAGCAGTTTTTCGCGCGTATCCGGCGAGACCAGCAAGTTGGGTCGGCCATGCTGCTTGCGGAAGTGATTGAGAAAAAACTCAGCTAGCTGGTCGATATCGGGCCCGCGATCGCGCAGCGGGGGAATATAAAGTTCAAAAACGCTCAGGCGATAATACAGGTCTTCGCGAAACTTGTGATCACGGACGAACTCGCGCAAGTCGCGGTTGGTAGCTGCTATCACCCGCACATCGACCGTGACTTCCTTGGTCGCGCCGACAGGCAAGAAGGGATGGCCTTCGAGAATCCGCAGCAGCTTGGCTTGGCCTTCGAGCGTCAGTTCGCCCACTTCGTCCAAGAATAGAGTGCCCGTATGTGCCTGCTGGAACCAGCCGACGTGATCGGTCTCGGCGCCGGTGAACGAGCCTTTCTTATGGCCGAAGAGCTGGCTTTCCATCAGATCGCGCGGAATCGCTGCGCAATTGACGCTCAGCATCGGCCGGTCGGAGCGAGTGCTAGCCTTGTGAATGGCCCGCGCGACGAGTTCTTTGCCGGAACCGCTTTCGCCGCGAACTAGTACGCAGCCCGTGGCGCGAGCGACGCGGTTGATTTTCGATTTCAGTTCGAGCATCGGTTTGCTCTGGCCAATCAACTCGTCGAAGATCGCAGCCTTGTCGCTCAGCCGGCGATTATCCGCCCGCAAAATCGCTTCCTGCCGTGAACGGACAAGGGCGACCGTCAGGATGTTGGCGAGCAGCAGTGAGACTTCAAAATCGCTCTGCCGAAACCGGCCTTGATCGAGATAGAGGTGAATCGCGCCGAGCGTTTTCTTTTCGTGGATCAGCGGAATGCACAGCGCGTCGGCAAACGGGCGGAGGCTCTCGGTGCTGGCGGTCGCAGGTTGATTGTCGATCCAGACCGCTTTCCCTTGGCGGCAGACCATTTCCGTCAGGCTGTCGCTGAGCCGTACCTTGCCGGCGGAGTCTTCGGGAATCACCAGCTTGGGTTTCAATTGGCCATCGTCGCTGACCCACAAAAAGCCGACGACGGAGGCGTGCGTGCGATGATGCAGCAGATCGAGCGACACATGGATGACTTCATCAGGATCGCTGCAACCTAGCAGGCGAACGCTCAGTTGATGCAGCGTGAGAAAGTCCTGATTCCGCTCGTTATCTTGCAACAACGAGAAGCCGAGATCAGTGGGCACGACTTCCGTCACCAACCGATCACGCACGACCGTTTGCGTATTTTCCTGCCGAGCGCCCTCGCTGTCCGGATCGATCTGCTCGCAGTAGATGAACTCCGTCGAACCAATCTTGACCCGGCAATCGGTCGCCAAACGGGCTTCGTCAATCTTCTGGCCGTTAAGATACGTCCCGTTGCGACTGGTGGAATCGCGAATCCACCACAGCCCCTCGCTGAACTGCACAATGGCATGGACCCGCGAGGCGAGCGGGTCGGTAAGGACAATATCGCACTCCAGCCCCCGGCCAATGCGGGTAGGGCGATCCGTGGGCAGCACCACATGCGAACCCGCGCGGGCGCCGGTGATCATCAGCAAATAAGAATTCGAATTCACAAATCGCCAGGCAGACTAGAAGAAAATCTCGCAGATCACCCCAATGACACTCTCGCCCACTCAATATAGTAACGAGTTGCCGGAAGAAACTACCCCGCGCCCATCCTCAGTAGCTGAATTCGCCAGAATTCAGAAGACCCGCGACATGACCCAAGCCATCCTCCTCGTCGGCCACGGCACCCGCCACGAAACGGGAACGAACCAGTTTCTGCGTTTAGCCGAACACTTGCGCGTCGCCGTTGCGCCATTGCCACTCGAAGTGGCGTTCATCGAACTGCAATCGCCGACGATTGAAGAAGCGTTGGTTAGCCTGTACGCGCGCGGGCTGCAAAGGATTCTGCTCTCCCCTGCCCTGCTCTTCGCAGCCGGACATGCGAAGCACGATATCCCCGCGGGAATCGCTGTCGCGCAAGAGCGCTGCTCTGATTTGCAAGTGACCTGCGCCGAGCCGCTCGGTTGCCACGAGGCAATCCTCGAACTAGCCGCCGAGCGCTATCTTACCTCCCTCGCCTCGGTCCTCCCGGGAGAGGGCCTTCCTTCTTCCTCCCTCTCCTCGGTACTCCGGGGAGAGGGCCGGGGTGAGGGGCCTGCCTCGCAAATAGACCCCACTACCGCAACAGCCCTAGTCCTCATCGGCCGCGGCAGCAGCGATCCAACCGCCATCGCCCACTGCCGCGATTTCGCCACCCAGCTTGCGTTTCGCGTCCAAGCAAACCAAGTCTTCACCGGTTTCATCGCCATTGCCAAACCATCCCTGCCAGAAGCCCTCGAACTGGCCGCCGCGAGTGGCTGCCAGCAAATCGTCGTCCAGCCTCATCTGCTCTTCGCCGGCGAAATGCAGGAAACAACAACCGCCGCGGTACTCACTGCCCAACAAAAGCATCCCCAACTTGATTGGCGCGAGGCGGCCATTCTCGGCAGCGACCTGCTCGACCCGGCCAGCTTGGCCGCGGACTACCTGGTGCGAGCGTTACGGTCGCGGATGTGAAGTTGTTTCCTACCGCCCACTCGATTACGCTTACGCAAACTTATCGTCGCAGCCCCCGAGAAGAACCCGAAACCCTGCCATGATCCGCAAACAACTTTTTGGCACGAAATCTCTCAAAGTCTTGCTCGATGACATGGCGGGCGACCACAGCCTGAAGCGGGCGCTAGGCCCGGTTTCGCTCACGGCGCTCGGCGTGGGCGCAATCATTGGCGCGGGAATTTTTGTCGCTACTGGCGAAGCGGCCCGCAATGTCGCTGGACCGGCGCTCATGATCTCGTATTGCATCGCCGGCTTGACCTGCATTTTTGCCGCCCTCTGTTATGCCGAATTTGCCTCGATGGTCCCCGTCGCCGGTTCGGCTTACACCTACGCCTACGCCACGCTGGGCGAGTTGTTTGCCTGGATCATCGGTTGGGATCTGGTCCTCGAATATGCGGTCGGCGCGTCCACCGTCGCGACCGGTTGGTCGGGCTATTTTCAAAGCATTCTGCTCAAAATGGGACTAGTCGTGCCGATGGCGGTCTCAGGTTCACCCTATCTATATGACCAAGGACACTTCATACCGAACGAAGCGGCCTACTATGCGCGCGCCGATGTCAGCCCGGAAATGCTGGCGACCCAAGTCTGGGCTGATTCGACAAAAGAGGCTGACAAGATGAAGCCGTTCCACGTGGCGCAAAAGGTCTTTGATAGCAAAGGCGAGACGGAGAAATGGGCCGACAATTCGGACAAGGCGGCGAAAGGAACGTATTGGGCCTTCAAGTTGAACACCAAGGCGGGCGAGCAATGGGTGATTGCTGGGCGGGCGAAAGATCAAGCCCTCGAAGGCAAGCTCACCAATCGCCAGCGGGCCCTCATCGATCTGCCGGCCGTTCTCATCGCAGCGATGGTGACCTTGATTCTGATTAAGGGGATCAGCGAGAGCGCCAACTTCAATGCGTTGATGGTGTTCATCAAGGTCGCGGCGGTCTTGTTCGTCATTGTCGTCGGCGCGTTCTTCATCAACCCCGCTAATTGGACCACTGACTTCGCACCCTTTGGTTGGACCGGCGTCAGCTTTTTCGGTATCCCAGTGATGGGGAAAACAAACTCGGCCGGCGCTCCCGTCGGAGTGTTAGCCGGCTCGGCTATCATTTTCTTCGCCTACATTGGCTTCGATTCGGTCTCGACGCACGCCGAGGAAGCGAAGAATCCGCAGCGCGATGTGCCGATCGGCATCATTGTTTCGCTGGTGGTTTGCACCATCCTGTATATTGCCGTGGTCGCAGTGTTAACGGGCATGGTCTCGTATAAAGAGCTTGATCCCAAGTCAGCCGTTTCATCGGCATTCAAAAACGTGGGCTTGCCGTGGGCGGAGACCATTATCGCCGTCGCGGGCGTCGCGGGGATTACGTCCGTACTCTTGGTGATGATGCTAAGCGCTCCGCGGGTCTTCATGGCGATGGCTCGCGACGGTCTCGTGCCGAAAAAATTCTTCGCCGACGTTCATCCCGTCTATAAGACTCCCTGGAAGAGCACAATCCTGATCGGCGTCTTTGTGGCCACACTGGCGGGCTTCTTTCCCCTGGGTTGGCTGTTGCATTTGACGAATATCGGGACGTTGTTTGCGTTCGTGATCGTCTGTGCTGCGGTGATCATCATGCGGAAGACGAATCCGGACGCGAATCGTCCCTTCCGCTGCCCGCTTGTTCCCGTCGTACCCATCCTGGGAATCTTGCTGTGCTTGCTGCTGATGTTGTCCCTGCCCGCGGACAATTGGCTGCGACTCATCGGCTGGCTTGCGATTGGCTTGGTGATCTACTGGTTCTACGGCCGGCACCACAGCATCTTGGGCCAGCAGTTGCGGGGGGAATTGGCGAAGCATGGCGCTTCGCCGGCCGGCAACCTCAAGGGCTGATTGCTGGACGGGTTAGTGCAGGTGGGTTAAACTTCAATTCGGCATCGGATCGATAGATTTCGATGCTCCCGCCTTTGGAACGCACCAACCTGCCTGCTTCTGCCGAAAGTTCACGAATGGCCCTTTCTCGCGCAAACTCAGTTCGCGCCCAAGCTGCCCACTGCACTCGCCGCCAATGGCTGCAGGCCGGTGCGTTTGGCGCGCTGGGGCTGTCGTTGCCGCAGATGTTGCAGCTTGAATCGCGGGGGGCCAGCGGTCGCAAGGGGCAGGCGAAGAATGTGCTCCTGCTGGTTGAGCATGGCGGCATGTCGCATACCGATACTTGGGACCCCAAGCCGGACGTACCTTCCGAGCAACGCACGCCATTCGATTTGGTGCCCACTGCCACGCCGGGCGAACGCTTCACTGAACTGCTGACCCACACTGCGAAGATTTCTGACAAGATCGCCGTCGTCCGTGGCATGCGGCACATTCAACGCAACGATGACCACGGCCGGGGCATGCAATACGTCCTTTCCGGGCAAAGTCCGGGCGGGCCGGTTGAATATCCCGATATGGGCGCGGTGGCGTCCTTCGTCCTCGGCAGCGGCAGCGAGCATCTCCCCGCCTACGTTCAACTGCCAGCCACTTCCGAATTCGCGCACATGACCAAGTCGGGCTTTCTGCCCGCGAGTTTCAGCGCGTTCAAAGCGACCGCCCGCGATGCTGCCGATCCGAACTGGAAGGTCTCGGGAATGCAGCGCAATCCCGAACTGACCGACGACCGCCTCGGCGAGCGCCGCGCGCTGCTCTCTGCGCTCAACCAGAATCCCACGCTTGCCCGCGATCGCAACACGGCCGCGATCGACACT
Source organism: Anatilimnocola sp. (assembly GCA_043744755.1). Classification (GTDB taxonomy): domain Bacteria; phylum Planctomycetota; class Planctomycetia; order Pirellulales; family Pirellulaceae; genus Anatilimnocola. Next base: position 6,321 of record JAYTUF010000574.1, on the reverse strand, counting down.
TTTCATCAGCAGGCCGCCACGCTGCTCACCAGCACGCAGGCTGCGAAGGCCTTTGATCTTTCGACCGAAACACCGAAGACCCGCGAGCAATATGGCGAAGGTCATCGCGGGGCCTGCTACTTGCTCGGCCGCAAGTTGATCGAAGCGGGCGTGCGATTCGTGACGGTCGATGTCCGCTGGCCCTCGATGCCCGGCAAGCCCGGCGGCGGCAATTTGAATTGGGATCATCACGACCATATTTATGCCAAAGAGACCTGCGAGCTGCCCGGCGCGAGCGGCGCGGGCTCAGGCCGGTATGGCATTGGTCACTGGGTGATGATGGGGAGCGTCGATCGCGCCTATTCGACGCTGATCACCGACCTCGATCAGCGGGGCCTGCTCGACGAAACGCTGGTCTGCCTCGTCACCGAGTTCGGCCGCACGCCGAAGATCAACAAGCACCTGGGCCGCGACCACTGGCCCGATGCCTATTCCATCGTCTTCGCCGGCGCCGGCATCCGCGGCGGACAGATCATCGGCGCGACCGACAAGCAGGGTGCCTTCGTCAGCGACAAGCCGCACTCGCCCGACGATTACGCCGCGACCATCTACGACAAACTGGGCATCAACCGCGAAAAGCCGCTGTACACTCAAGAGCAACGCCCCATGTTCCTCGCCCACACGGGCGCGCCGATCCCGGAGTTGTTCTAAATGCGTTCTTGGTGCATTACAGGTTTGTTGTTACTCTCGCTTGCGTTTCGCGCGCATAGCGTCGGCGCAGCCGACAGTCCCCAACTCAAGGTCTATCCCACGACAATTACGCTCGACGGCGCCCACGACCGCGCTGGTATTGTCGCTCTGTTCAATTCATCCGACGGTCGCACGCTCGATGTTTCCGCACAAGTAAAACTCACTTCGTCAAAACCAGAGCTAGTAAGAATCGAAAGCCGCGAAGTCATCTCACTCGCCGATGGTGAAGCAGAACTCATTGTTCAGCACGCCGGCCAGCAAACAAAAATCCCGCTAACGGTGAAGAACGCCGCTGCTCAATCGCCTCCTTCCTTTCGCCACGACGTGTTACCGGTCCTCACGCGCTTCGGCTGCAATCAAGGCTCTTGCCACGGCAAGCTGGCGGGGCAGAATGGCTTCAAATTGTCGCTACGTGGCTATGCACCCGAATGGGATCATGGCTGGCTTACTCGCGAGTTTTATGGCCGTCGCATCAGTTCCACATCACCGGCCGATAGCCTGCTCGTCCGCAAACCCAATGGCCGCGAACCGCATGGCGGCGGACGGTTGTTCACGCCCGGCAGTCGCGCGGAACAAGTGCTGCTCGACTGGATTGCCGCGAACACGCCGAACGTGATTGCCGATGAACCGGCAGTCGCCAGCTTAGAGGTGCTGCCCGGCGACCGCACTGCTGCCGCTGGCGATACGCAGCAACTGGCCGTCTATGCCCACTATGCCGATGGCCGCGTGCGGGATGTCACCTGGCTGGCGCAGTTCTATACCAACGATGTGAGTGTGATCGAAGTTTCGCCCGCGGGTCTCGTGAAGTGTCTGCGGCCCGGCGAGACCGTCGTCCGCGTTCATTTTCAAGGTGAAGTCGTCGTCACACAGTTCAGCATTCCGTTCGCCGATGCGGTCCCTGCGGAACTATTGGCCGAGCGGCGGAATATCGTCGATCAGCATGTCTTCAATAAGTTGGCCGCACTCCGCATTCCACCATCGCCCGCCGCCGATGATGCCACGTTCTTGCGGCGGGTCTATCTCGATACCATCGGCACGCTCCCTACGATATCCGAGTCAGACAAGTTCCTCGCCGATGCTGCGCCCAACAAGCGTCCGCAACTGATTGAGGAACTGCTGCAGCGCCCTGAGTGGGTCGATTTCTGGACGTTGCAACTTTGCGATCAATTGCAGAATCGCAAGGAGCGCGACCATGATGTTCGTGGTACGAAGGGAGTGAGATCGTTTCAAACCTGGATGCGCAAGCAACTGGCCGCCAATAGGTCATGGGACAAGGTCGCCGCCGATGTGCTTACCGCACAAGGCAGTGTTGGCGAACATCCCGAACTGGGCTATTTCATTGTCACGCTGGGCGAGCAACGTCGCGTGGAAGACTCGGAAGTGGTGGCCTCGGTCGCGCAAGCTTTCCTCGGTACGCGTGTCGGCTGTGCTAAATGCCACAATCATCCGCTCGAACGCTACACGCAAGACGATTATTACCGCTTTGCCGCCTTCTTCGCCCGCGTGCAATTGCAGCGGAAGAATTCGACCGAAGGCATGACCAAGCTGGTTGTGGGCAGCGAAGACGAAGACCGCGAGCAGAAGCAACTCGACGACCGGCAGAAGAAACTCGAAGAAGCCCGGCAAAAACTGGCAGGTAAGGAAGGGAAGGAACTCGAACAGGCCCAGCAGGAAGTTGATCGCAAACAGAAGGAACTCGACGAGCAGACTAAGAAACTCGCCGAGAGCAAGCGGAGTCCGAAGGTTCGCCAGCCGCGGACGGGCCAAATGATGCCGCCGCTGCCCCTCGACCGGAGTGAAGTGGCCACCGCGGATGGCGAAGACCCGCGGGCCTCGCTGGTCCGCTGGATGCACCAGCCGAGCAACGGGGCCTTCGCCGGCAATATGGTCAATCGCCTCTGGAAGCATTTCTATAGCATCGGCCTGGTCGAACCCGTGGATGATCTTCGGGCCAGCAATCCCCCTTCCAATCGCGACCTCTGGCAAGCTCTCTGCCGCGAGTTCGTCGCGCATGGCTACGATCTAAAGCATCTGCAGCGATTGATGCTCAACTCACGAGCCTATCAACTCAGCAGCGGCACGCTCGCTGCCAATGAATTGGACAATCGCCACTATTCGCACTACTACGCTCGTCGTCTGCCCGCTGAAGTGCTGCTCGACGCCATCAGCCAGGTGACGGCGGTTCCCGATCAATTTCAAGGCTATCCCGTCGGACTGCGCGCCATTCAAGTTCCCGATCCGGGCGTTAGCTCGGCGTTCCTGGCCATGTTTGGCCGCTCTGATCGCGTCACCGCCTGTGCCTGCGAACGGAGCGGCGAAGTCACGCTGCCGCAATTGCTCCATTTGCAATGCGGCGATGGCTTGACGCAGAAGCTCAATCAGCCCGAAAGTCGATTGAAGCAATTGCTCGCGGACAAAACCGAGAACGAACCACTGGCCCGCGCGGTCTTTCTGGCCGCGCTCGCCCGTCAACCGCGACCCGGTGAACTCCAAGCAGTGCAAGCGGCACTCGCTGGGACCAAGCTTGATGATGGCTCGCGCGAAGAAGCCATGAAAGATTTGTTCTGGGCGGTGATGAACACGAAAGAATTTGCGTTTAATCACTGAGACGTGAGCCGCGGGAAGAAACACGAGGAGTACCAAATCATGCTCGATATCAATCTGAATACTGCGACCAAAAAATATTGCAACGGCTGGAACCGGCGGGACTTTTTGCGCGTGGGTGCCATCGCGCCGCTGGGGTTTTCACTGGCGAATCTGTTGCAGGCTCAATCAGCGCAGGCTGCGGTCGCGCCTGCGAAGCGGGCGAAGTCGATTGTGCTGGTCTATCTGGGTGGTGGGTTGTCGCATCACGATAGTTTCGATCCGAAGCCGAATGCGTCGGCGGAAATCAAGGGCAAGTACAGCGCGATTCAGACGAAGCTCCCCGGTATCTCTTATGGCGAACTGTTGCCGCTACTGGCTCAGCAGAATGATCTCTACACGCTCGTCCGCAGCGGCGCTCACAACAACGATCATCACGAAACCGCGACTAACTGGGTAATGAGCGGCCGCTTTGGTTCCGCCTTCGGCGATTATCCCGCCATTGGCGCTGTGGTCGCGCACGAAACGGGCTTTCGCACGCAGATTCCTCCTTATGTTGCCGTGCCCAACAATCCTTCGTTCACCTGGGAACTGGGCCGCAGTGCGTTTCTGGGCGGGCGTTATGAATCCTTCAAGGCCGGCGATCCCAATTCGGGCGGCTACAAAGTCCGCGATCTTTCCCGCGCCCAGCCACTGAGCGAGGCCTCGCTCAATCGCCGCAAGAATTTGCTGCAAGCCGTCGATTCGTTGGGCGAGCAAGTACGCGGCAACGACCAGGTTGCGACCTACGATGAATTTCAAAGACGCGCATCGGAGATGATCCTCTCGCCGCAAGCCCAGGCCGCGTTCGATATTGAGAAGGAAACAGTCGAACTTCGCGATCGATACGGCCGGACCACGTTTGGTCAAAGCTGCTTGCTCGCCCGGCGATTGGTCGAGGGGGGCGTGACCTTCGTCACCATCAACTATGGCGGCTGGGATCATCACGCGAAGATTTTCCCTAGCCTCGATAAGAAGTTGCCGGAGTTCGATAAAGGTTTTTCAGCGCTCCTGGACGATCTGAAGCAGCGAGGCCTGCTCGACGAAACGCTTGTCGTCTGCATGGGCGAATTTGGCCGCTCGCCAAAGGTCAACAAAGAAGAGGGCCGCGATCACTGGGGCCCCGCCGCTTCCTTGATCTTCGCCGGCGCGGGCGTAAAAGGTGGGCAAGTGATCGGCGCGACCGACGAAATTGGCGGTCAGGCCATCAAGCAACCGGTAAAGCCCGCGGATGTCGCTTACACCATGTTCTCCGCCCTCGGAATTCATCCCCGCAAGCACATCCACACGCCCGATGGCCGGCCGTTGGAAATTCTCGACGAAGGCGCGCTCATCGAGAATCTGTATGGTTAAGACTCGTTCAATCTTGCTTGTCTTGGCTGCGGTTATTTCATTGGACACGCTTCGCGCGCAAGAGAAACCGGCGGAGAAAAAAGATCAGCCCAAAATCCTGATGGCCCTGCCGCTCGCCGTTTCCCCGGGCGCAATGGCCAAGGTCACTCTCCGAGGTCTAAAGCTCGACCAAGCAGGCATGGTGACGATCAGCGGGCTGGAGATGTCGCCGAATGTCGAGCTGAAGAAGAAGGAAAAGATCAGTGTGCCCAATGGCCTGAACGCCAATGAGGTTGGCGATACGCAGGTTGAAATTGAATTCAGTTTGCCGGAAACGATCGACGCCAAGGAATTGCAACTGACGGTCACCACGCCCGACGGCGCATCGCAGCCTTACAACTTGATGATCCTCACCAACGACAAGTTGATTCCCGAACGCGAACCCAACGAGGGCTTTCGTAACGGCTTGACGATTTCGCCGGGACAAACCATCGCCGGCAGCATTCATCAGCAGCGGGACGTGGATGTCTTTCAGCTTCAAGGGAAAGCCGGGCAAACTATCAACGCGGAAACGCTTTCCGCGCGGCGCGGTTCCGCCCTCGATCCCATCCTTTCGCTCTACGATGAGGCGGGCCAGCTGCTCGCGAGCAGCGATGACGAAGCGGATCATCGCGATGCAGTGCTGAAATACAAGTTTCCCCACGCCGGCAAGTTTTACTTGGCCCTGATTGATGCCCACGACCGCGGTTCCGCGGCTCACCCCTATCTGCTGCAATTACGCTCCGAATGACGGAGGTCCTTTATTCCGCACGATTTGAAACCATCTTCTTACTTGGAGTTCGCTCATGAAATCGGTCACCGTCGTTTTTCTCGCAGTCTTGTTCGCGGTCTTGGCCACCACCCCGAGGCTGTCCGCCCAGGAAGTTCCTAAGAAGCCCCTCGAAAAGGAGAAGGGCAAGGAAGACGCAACGATCGCCAAGCCCACGCCGGCGGTTCCTGCCGTTCCCAACACTCTCTCCGATAAGGAAAAGAAAGAAGGCTGGAAGCTGCTCTTCGACGGCAAGACCACCACGGGTTGGCGGAACTACAAGAAGACCGACGTCGCGCCCGGTTGGCAAGTGAAGAACGGCGAACTGACTCGCGCGGACAAGAACGCGGGGGACATCATTTCCGAGGGAAAGTACACGGCGTTTGAATTGGTGTTGGAGTACAAGATTTCCAAGGGTGGCAACAGCGGCCTGATGTTTCACGTGACGGAAGAAGGCGGCACGCCCTGGCAGACGGGGCCGGAGATTCAAATTCAAGACAACGTCGCTGGGCACGACCCTCAAAAGTCAGGTTGGCTGTATCAACTCTATCAGCCCGATAAAAACGCCGATGCCACGAAGCCGGCCGGCGAATGGAACGAACTGCGCGTGCTGATCTCGCCCGAAAAGTCATCCACGCACATGAACGGGCAGAAGTATTACGAATTCGTGAAGGGGAGCAAGGATTGGGACGAACGGGTTGCCAAAAGCAAGTTCGCCAAGATGGCAGCGTTTGGCAAGCCGACTACGGGCCATATCAGTCTGCAGGATCACGGCAATGAGGTAGCGTTTCGCAACGTGAAGATTCGCGTGATTGCGACGAAGTAAGCGT
>JAYTUF010000573.1:0-5558 GCA_043744755.1 Anatilimnocola sp. | reverse complement strand
TCATGATTCAACCGACGACGGAGAATCTCGCGCGGCATGAGAGACCGCCGCGAGAATTTCTGTTGCAACCGGGCGAGCTGATCGCTGCCTTTGCGCCGCGAGAGACTCAAGAAGCCGGCCTCGAGGTTCTGCGTTACATTGAAAACTGGGCGATCGACGACTTGCACGATGCGGTGTTGGTTGTGCGCCGGCAGTGACTTTGCTCGCCAGCTTCGTATGATGTTAGCAGGCCAGAGCAACCACATTGGTCCAGCAGCAAGGAGTGCCCCATGAATCCCGCGGATCGCGAGAAGCAAATCAAACAGGCCGAGGAGATTCTCGGCGATAAATCAAAAGAAGTCGGCTTCGCCAAACGGCTGTTCTTTGGCGAGTTTCAGCGCGAGGCGCTGCTGCCTTATCCGGTGCATGAACCGGACCAGCGAGTCGAACCGCTGCTCGCGAGCTTGAAGACTTTCTGCGGCGAGCAAGTCGATCCCGTGAAGATCGACCGGCAGGCGGAGATTCCGCAGTCGGTCATCGATGGCTTGGGAAAGCTCGGCATCCTCGGCGCGTGCTTGCCGCAGAACGTCGGCGGGCTGGCGCTCTCGCAGACGAGTTACTGCCGCGTGCTGGAGATTCTGGGCGGCCATTGCGGCAGCACGGCGCTGTTCGTCAACGCGCATCATTCGATTGGCCCCCGTGCGCTGGTGCTCTTTGGCAACGACGCTCAGCGGGCGAAGTACTTGCCGAAGCTGGCCACGGGCGAGTGGATCAGCGCGTTCGCACTCACCGAACCGCAGGCGGGCAGTGATGCCGCCAATGTGCAAACGACCGCGACGCCGACCGTGGACGGCAAGGGCTATGTCCTGAACGGCGAGAAGCGCTGGATCACCAATGGCGGCATCGCGACGGTGCTGACGGTGATGGCCCGCACGCCCGATCCCAAGGGAGGTGATTCAAAGATCACCGCTTTTGTCGTCACGCCGGACATGCCCGGTTTTAGCGTCGTCGAGAAGCGAATGGAAAAGATGGGCGTCCGCGGCACCGCGACCAGCCGCCTGGCGTTCCGCGAGCTGCATGTGCCGCGCGAGAATGTGTTAGGGCAACTGGGCAAAGGCCTGCGAGTGGCCCTCACCGTGCTTGATTACGGCCGGACCACCTTCGGCGCCAGTTGCACCGGCGCGGCGAAGTTCTGTGTCGCCGGCGCGCTCGCGCACGTGAAACAGCGAGTGCAGTTCGGCGAACCGCTGGCGAACTTCGAGCTCGTCAAGCAAAAGCTGGCCTTCATGCAGGCCGCGACGTTTGCGATGGAGGCCTGCACCTATCAAACGGCCGCCTTGATGGACTCCGGTCATGGCGACTTCATGCTGGAAACAGCGATGCTCAAAGTGTTCTCCACGGAGTTGCTGTGGACCGTGCTGAACGACACGTTCCAATTGCACGGCGGGTTGGCGTACTTCACCGATCAGCCCTGGGAACGGATGGTTCGCGACGCACGGATCAACACCATCGGCGAAGGGGCCAACGATGTACTCCGCGGCTTCAGTGCGCTCGTCGGCATGCGCGACGTGGGTCTCGAACTCGAAAGCATCTTGCATGCGATCTATCACCCGCTGGGTAAGTTCGGCAAGCTGGCCCGCTTCGGCGGGCGGAAGCTTGGTTCGCTGCTGGCGGCGCCGCAGGTGCCGGTGCGAAGCGCGGAGCTTGAAGCAGATGCTCAATCTCTTGGCGCACAGATTTCGGCGCTCAGCGCAAATGTCGAACGGCTGCTGATCGCGCATCAGAAAGAAGTCGTCGACCGCCAGTATCAACTGGCCCGCATCGCCGACGCCGCGACGGACATCTACGCCAGCAGTTGCGTGCTCAATCGCCTCGACTACACGATCCGCGAGCATCATGGCGACGAAGCCTCCCTGCGCATGCAGCTAGAAACGGGCCGCTACTGGCTGGCCATCTCCCGCCGCCGAGTGAACGGCTGGTTCAGCAGCTTGTGGAACAATGATGACGTGGCCACGACAAGTCTTGCGAAACGGTTGCTACGCGAGGGATCGCAAGTTCAGACGGCGACTGAGCATTGATTATTAGTGGCCCGTGCGTTGGAACTTGGTTTCCCGGCGGTTCCCTTGCGTGACGTGGCCGCGAACGCGGGCTACAATCGCGGCTTCTCTCTCCCAGCCAGAAAGTTCCCGTCATGGCCAATGTGCAGACTCGCCCCGCGCGCGATGCCAATCCTTACAAGTCTCCCCAAATTGGCACGCCTCTCTCAACCGAGCCGCCGGACGACAACGCCCGGGGGCGCTGGATGGCACTCGCCGCGGCGCTGCTCGGCTGGATGTTCGATGGGGCGGAGATGGGCATCTTCAGCCTGGTGGGCAAGTCGGCGGTGGAAGAGCTGATGCCGCCGGGGACGAATTCGGGTGTGATTGGGCTCTGGTTCAACGTCATCATCGCCTCGTTTCTCGTCGGGGCGGCGACGGGTGGTGTGCTGTTCGGCTGGCTGGGCGATCGCATCGGCCGCGTCCGGGCGATGACGTTGAGCGTGCTGACCTATGCGATTTTCACTGGCCTGTGCGGTTTCGCGGGTGAAGCTTGGCAGGTTGGCTTGCTGCGGTTCATTGCCGCGCTCGGCATGGGGGGCGAGTGGTCGCTGGGAGTGGCGCTCGTAATGGAAGTCTGGCCCAACAAATCGCGGGCCTTCATGGCGGGACTGATCGGCGCTGCAGCGAACGTCGGTTACTTGCTGGTCGGCTTGCTGGGACTCGCGCTGTTGCAGGTCCTGGGGAGCATTCAAGAAGGAATGTCGTCGCTCGGTTTCTCGGCTGAAAGCGTCGAGTTCTATGCCGGCAACACGCACCGCGGTTGGCGGCTGATGATGATCGCGGGGACGATCCCAGCCGTGCTGACGTTCTTCATTCGCGTGTTCGTGCCCGAGTCGGAGAAATGGGAACGCGAACAGAAGAAGGGAACGACCTCGCACTGGGCTTCGCAAGATCTGATCGCGGTGCTGATCGGCCTGATTGGACCGTTCTTGATCGTCTATCTCTGGGCATTCGATAAAACCCTTCAGCCCGATGGCAAGACGCTGTTGATCGAACATGGCACCACGTTGCGGGTCATCGGCACCACCGTAGGTCTGGCGATCGCGCTGGTCGGTTACACCTATCCCGTGGTTCGCTATTTTCAACGGCAGGCGATCCATTCCAGGGGAACATCGGCTCCCTGGGCCAGCACGTTTCAGCGCATGTTACTGGGCGCCATGCTGGCGGGTGTTGCCTTGCTCGGAACTTGGGGATCGACGCAGCAAGCGCCGACCTGGGCGGACAATCTCGCCAACGCGCCGTTCAATCAGCAGAAGGCCGCCTTGGTGGCTGCGGGAAAAATCGCGGAAGCGAACGCTTTGAAGCTGCCGGCGGTGCGGGCCCGCGAGTACACGCTGATTTGGCTCTCGGTCGGTGCCATCGTCGGCACGCTCGGGGCGGCGTTTTTGGGCGATTGGCTGGGGCGGCGAGTGGCGTTCTTTTTGCTCTGCCTGCTGTCGCTGTTTTCAGTCTGGGGCTTGTATTTGCTCAACACCACGTATGGTACGCCGGTGCTGATCTGGGCCTTCATCGCCGGCACGTTCACCGCGTCGTTCTATGGCTGGTTGCCCCTGTATCTGCCGGAATTATTTGGCACGAACGTGAGGGCGACGGGGCAGGGATTCAGCTTCAACTTTGGTCGCATCCTGGCAGCCATTGGGGTCTTGCAAGTGGGCAATCTCCTCAAACTGTTCGATAAGGACGTCATTCTCGGCGGCCTGGTCATTCCGCATGGTCACGCCCTGGCCTGCACCGTCATCAGTTTCGTTTACGTGATCGGCATGGTGATCATCTGGTTCGCGCCGGAGACCAAGGGGCAGCCGTTGCCGGATTAGTGAGTCGCCTTTCGCTCCGCGAAAGGGCGTTCTTTCGCGGAGCGAAAGACGACAGTTGATTGCCTTTCCCCCTCTGCTAGCGGTATGTTATTCGTGCCTTGCGTGTTGCAGGCCATGTCTCGCTGTTGGGATCGCGCGAAAGGTACGCTCATGCCCACGGTTTTGGTCGTTGACGATTCGGCCGTCGATCGCACACTTGCCGGCGGTCTGCTCGCGCGGAGCGGCGAGTGGCTGGTGGTGTATGCCACTGATGGACCGACGGCGCTAGAACAGATCCAAACTCAAAAGCCCGATATTGTGGTGACGGACCTGGTCATGCCGGGCATGAACGGCCTGGAGTTGGTGGCCGCGATTGTGCAGCAACATCCCAAGCTGCCGGTCATTCTGATGACCGGCAAGGGGACCGAGGAGACCTCGCTCCTGGCGTTGCAGGCCGGCGCGGCCAGTTATGTGCCCAAGTCGGCCCTCGGTCAATTGCTGGCGCAAACGGTTCGCGACGTGCTTGTGCTTCGCAATGCTCAGCTTTATCAACTGAAGCTGATGGGCTGCATGCAGCAGGGGCAGTTGCAATTCTCGATGGGCAACGACGCGGAGTTCATTCCCGCCTTCATCAACTATGTGCAGAACCTGCTGTGCAGCGTCGGTCTGTGCGATGAATCGAGCGTCATTCGCGTGTGCATCGCCTTTGAAGAAGCGCTCCGTAATGCCCTGTTCCACGGCAACTTAGAATTGACCAGCGAACAGCGCGACGGCGATGGGCAAGTGTATCAGCAGCTGATTGACGAACGGCTGAAGTCGCCGCCTTACAGCAATCGGCAGCTGCACGTGAGCATCTCCGTCACACCCCGCTCGGGCACGTTCGTCGTCCGCGACGAAGGGCCAGGCTTCGATCCCCATAGTTTGCCCGATCCTACCGATCCCGCGAACCTGGAACGAGTGAGCGGCCGCGGACTGCTCTTGATGAAGACCTTTATGGATGAAGTCCGCTACAACGCCCGCGGCAATGAAGTGACGATGATCAAACGGGCTGCGCCTGCCGCCGCCGCGAACCAGGAGATTCCCGCATGACGAACACCCACAACACAGCTGCCAACAACACAGTGCGACAACTGGTCCGCCTCGAGCAAGATGGAAATGTGCTGATCGTGTCGCCGCTGTTCACCTTCGGCAGCTTCGCCGAGGCCGACCTGCATGCCGAATGGGTCGCCATCGAGCGCCGGCTCCGCGATCCCAGCATCGTCCATGTCACGATGGACCTCGGCGAAATTCCCTACTTCGGCTCCACCATGCTGGAATGGATGGTCCTGATCTGGAAACACATCCGTGCCCGCAACGGCCGCCTCGCCATCTGCAACTGCTCCGAGATCGGCCGAGAGATTCTCATCGCGGCGAGGTTCGATACGCTCTGGCAGATTTGCGACGACCGCACGGGAGCGCTGGCGACGTTGACATAGACACTAGTGAGAGGTCGTCCTAATTCGCAGCCGGGGAAGGAGCCGCCGATGTCTTTGAAGTACGCAGACGAGGAGTCGTTGGGTCGTGCGACGCACATCGCCCAACTCGGCATGACCAAACATCGCGCGACCCAACGACTCCTCGTCTGCGTACTTCAAAGACATCGGCGGCTCCTTCCCCGGCTGCGAATTAGGACGACCTCTCACTCACT
>JAYTUF010000572.1:0-5562 GCA_043744755.1 Anatilimnocola sp. | reverse complement strand
GCAGCACGAGGGCGCCGTTGTAGGAGCCGCTGGTCACTTCGGTGCGCAGTTGCATCGCCCGGGTGATGAACTCCGGGTTTCGTCGCCAGCGTTCGGCGAAGGTGGCGGCGCAGAGCAGGGCGCGGCTTTCGGGCAGGGCAAACAACTGGGCCAGCGTTCGTCCCGCGGCCCGCACGTCGCTGGCTTGCACTTGCAGCACAAAGCGTTGGAAGGAAGCCTCTTCGTCGGGGAACGGCTGCGTGTCGTTTTTGGGCGCGGGCAAGGCCGGCGCCGAAACGTACATCGGCCCGATGAGCGCGGGGCGGGGATTGGTGGCGACCAAGTCGTGGCTGATCGTTTCTTCGGCCACCACCTGATAATCCTGCGGGCCGGCATCGTCAGTGCGGAACTCGCTCGTTTGCCCTTGCTCCGTTTCTTCAACCGGCAGATTCGCGAGCATCTGGGTGATGTGCGACAGCCGCAGGCCGACCTGCTCATACACGGCGTCGATATCGTTCATATACGATTCGCCGCGGGCATCGGACAGAATCTCTTGCGCCGAATCGAGCACCCGCTCCGTCAGCCTTTCGGCCAGAATTTCGCGAGCTTCTGTCAGGATTGCGATCGCGCGATTGCGCAGCGGTTGTGGGCCATCGACCATGGTGATGCGACTCGAAATGGCAGGCACGAGGTGGGAAGCGAGCGGGGCGATGAGCTGAAACAGCGTGGCTATTCTGGCCGATACCCACGCTCTAGCTTATTCCGAACCACGCGCCGAGAAAAGCGTTTTGCCAAAAACTCGATCCGGCACCGAATTTTCACCAGCTACTTCTTCGCCGGCGCATCGGGCACTTCCGTGACGGTGAGCGTCTTCATCACGTCTCCCTGGGCGATCTTGTTGACCACATCTTGACCTTCAATCACCTTGCCGAAGACCGAATGCTTGCCGTCGAGGTGGGGCGTGGCGACGTGGGTGATGAAGAACTGCGAGCCGTTGGTGTTGGGGCCGGCGTTGGCCATCGAGAGGATGCCCGGGCCGTTGTGGCGCAGTTCTTTGTGGAATTCGTCCTTGAATTTGTAGCCGGCATCGCCCGTGCCGGTTCCCTTCGGGCAGCCCGTCTGAATCATGAAGTCTGGAATCACGCGGTGGAACTTCAAGCCGTTGTAAAAACCCTTACCGATCAAGGTTTCAAAATTCTCGACAGTCTTCGGCACCTTGTCCGCAAATAGTTCGACCTTGATGGTTCCCTTGCTCGTCTCGATCGTCGCGACTTTCATATTCTCGCCTTGCTTCGTGTTGGATTGAAAAAAGGGATCTGACTTCTGTTATTAGGAACTTGAGTTTGCCGCTTCACAAGGGGCGTTGACAGTGTACTGGATGCTACCGGAAACACGCTGCAAGCAGGCGTGGCGAAATTGAATCCTGATTTTCTTTTTTCCCCGTCACTCCACCTTCAAATGCTGCTTCAAAAACAGCACCTCGACCGCGCGCAGGTAATCCGCGTTGTCCTTCTTCCCAAAGCCGTGCCCTTCGTTGTCGGCGTAGACGGTCCACACGCTCTTGCCGCGGCTGCGGACCTTTTCGGCAATCTGCTGAGCTTCGCTGAATGGGACCCGCGGGTCGTTCTTGCCGTGGGCGACGAGCAGGGCAGATTGAATCTTCTCCGCATGATTCGCGGGGCTGATCCGTTCGAAGACTGCCTTCATCGCGGGATCGCGCTCGTCGCCATACTCGGCCCGGCGGAGGTCCTGGCGATAGGCGGCTGTCGTTTGCAGGAACGTGTTGAAGTTCGCGATCCCCACGTTGTCGATGCCGGCCTGAATGCGATCACCAAAATGAACGAGCGAGGCAAGCACCATGTATCCGCCATAAGAACCGCCGCTGACGGCCACCCGCTGATGATCAAGTTCCGGCTGCTGCTTGATCCAATCGAGCAATGCACCGATATCGCGGACGCTGTCCTCGCGCTTCTCCGCGTTATCGAGCTTCAAATAAGTCTTGCCATAACCGCTGCTGCCGCGGACGTTGGGCAGGATCACCGCCACGCCCATTTCATTCAGATAGAACTGCGTGCCGCCCGTGAAGAAGGGCTGCGATTGGCCTTCAGGGCCGCCATGGATGTTGATGACGACCGGCACTTTCTTCTCCGCCGCTGCGTTGCGCGGTTTGTAATACCAGGCGGGAATCTGCCGGCCATCGAAGGATGGAAAACGGACTGCCGTCGGCTTAATGAACGTCGCGGGATTCAGGCCGCCAACTTCGCTGACCGTCCAGCGTGTCAGTTCATTCGTCTCGAGATTGAAGGAATACGCATCCGACGGCGCATCCGGCCGCGAGATCGTCATGCCCAAATGTTTGCCGTCCGGCGAAAACTCAAGCCCGCTGACAATGCCCAACGGCAACTTCAACTCGACCTTACCAAACAAGTCTCGTCCCGGTCGATTGATGATCTTCAGTGTGCCATCGAGTAAAAACACCCGGCTCGCCCCATCGGCGTTGACGGCAAACACGACCTGGCCGGTTGCCGGTTCGACTTCGATGTCCGTGACATCCCATTCGATATCCGGCGCGAGCCATTCGTACTTGCCGCTGGTGATGTCATGCCGCGCGAGCTGACGAAATTCGCCCTGTGTGTCGGTGGCGAGATAAATGCTGTTGCCATCCGGCGCGAACACGAGCGGCCCGAACGCCCCTTTGTCTTTGCCAGGCAGCGGCAGATCGGTTCGCTTCTTCGTTTCCAAATCAAAAATCGCGGGATAGGACTCGTTCGCCGATACATAGCGCTGCAGCAGCAACTTTTTGCCATCCTGCGACCAATCGACGGCGGACCAGAATTCCTTTTCGACCTGCATTAACATCTCCAGACCGCCGCTGCGGCAATCGGCGATATAGAGGTCGGTATCGCGGCCATTTCGCATGTTACTGCCGATGATCATCTTCGATCCATCCGGATGAACCGCGCCCAGGTTGTTGCGGCTTTTGCCATCGGTCAGCAGCTTCGTTTCGAACCGCTGCCGGTCGAGCAGATAGACCTGGTTGTTCTCGCTGCCGCCGCTGCTCATCGAGAGAAGCAGGGCTTCGTCGGTGGCTTTGGGAATGAAGCCGCCGCTGACGGGTTCATCAAAAAACGTGACCTGCTCGCGGCGACCTTCCGGCTGGTACACGCGATGCAGTTGCACCGAGTTGCCGAACCGCGTGCGAATGAGCATCCCTTTGCCCGCGGGATCCCAGCCCGCGAATGCTGCCGCTCGCAGGCTTTGATATTGCTGCAGACGCTTCGCGAGCGCGACCGGCACCGCGGGAACCTCTTCCGTGTGGATTGCCGCGGGACGCAAGGGATCGGATGGCGGTACGTCTGCGCCGTTCACGCGAAACGCAAAAGCCAGAAATACGAAACCACTAATAACAATGTGCCCACAAACACGGTTCGTCATCGAGTATTCTCCAACATCGGAGGTCGAGTGTATTGATGTAAAATGCGTTCACACATGCCGGCCATGGCAAACACTTGCGGCGATGTGAAGGCAATGAACTGCAAGCCGCACGGCATGCCATTCTCGGCGAGACCGCAAGGAATGGTGATCGTCGGGAGACCCAAGTAACTCCAGGGGGAATTAAACGCGGGATTGCCCGTGGTACACGCATCCGGCGCGGGCGTGGTCGTGGCCGGCATTACCAGGCAGCCGAGCAAGTCCCCTTGCAGATGCAATAGCAAAGCCAATTCATTGCGGACCAAGTCTTGCATCCGCAGCGCTTCCGCATAATCGACGGCCGTCGTACCCAGCCCTTCGCGAATCAGTGACGCAATCCGCGGCGCGAACTGCTCCGGCTGTTCCGCGAAGGGGCGGCGATGATGTTCGGCTGCTTCCACCGCCATGATTGTGCGATGCCAGGCAATGACGTTGGCGAACGACTTGGGCAAAGTCAGTTTGCGCACTTCAAACGACGATTTTAGTCGATCCAACGCCGCGTTCGTCGTAGTCCGCACCATTGCATCCGCATGATCGAGTAGTGGACCATCGACGACAAATAGCGTGCGATAGACGTTATAGCAATCGAGCCAATATTCCAGATCATGTTCGGCCCATGGCCGCGTGACCGATGCTTCCACGCCGCCACTGGCGCGGGCGGCCAACTGTTGCCAGACGAGATACAGGTCGCTCACGCGGCGGGCAATGGGGCCGACGTGATCCATGTGAAAGCTTAGCGGTTCGATATTCTCCAGGCTGACCTCGCCATACGGCGGTTTGAAGCCGGCCACGCCGCAATAGGAAGCGGGCCGCGTGATCGAGCCGCCGGTCTGCGTGCCGATCGCGGCCAGGCACATTTCCATCGCGACGGCCGCCGCACTGCCGCTGCTGCTGCCGCCGGGAGTGTTATTGAGATTCCACGGGTTCCTGGTCGGCGGGGGATCGAACGAAGCGAACTGCGTCGTCACGGTCTTGCCCAGCAGAATCGCGCCCGCCTCGCGCAGCGCAGTTACGACGGGTGCATCTTTCAGTGCCGGGGTTGAACCGCGTAAAGGTGAGCCGCAGCGCGTCGGCCAGCCGGCGACATCGATAATATCCTTGATGGCAATCGGAATGCCGAACAGCGGACTCGTCGGCTCGTCGCCGCTCGCCAGAATCTGCCCCAGCCGTTCGGCTTCTTGGCGGGCACCGGTCGCATCGACCGATACCCATGCCTGCACCGCGTCGTCGTGCCTTTCAATATTCGCCAGGCAATGCTCGACGAGATCGATGGGCCGCAACTCTCCTTCGCGAATCAACTCCGCGGCCTTGGCAATGGTAGGCAGTTCCGTTGTCATGCCGGTAGATTACCATCAATTTCCATGACCATCGACCCCGCCCAAACTCGCCACCGCCCCGAACTCGTTCACGAGACCGCGTTCATCGCCGCCGGCGCCCTCGTGATCGGCGATGTCACCGTCGCGGCAAACGCCAGCATCTGGTTCAACGCCGTAATCCGCGGCGATAGCGCAGCCATCCGCATCGGCGTCGGCACCAACGTGCAAGATGGCTGCATCCTGCACGCCGACCCCGGCAAGCCGTGCATCCTGGGCGAACGTGTCACGCTCGGTCACGGCGCGATCGTGCATGGCGCGACGATTGAAGACGACGTCCTCATCGGCATGCGGGCCGTCGTAATGAACGGCGTCACCATCGGCCGCGGCAGCATCGTCGGCGTCGGCGCGGTCGTCTTGGAAAACACGCAAGTCCCCGCGGGCAGCATCGTCCTCGGCACCCCCGCCAAAGTCATCCGCGTTGCCACCGACCGCGATCAGGAAAAAATCCGCCACGCCGCAGACCATTACATTGCGGCCGGGAAAGTGTATCGCGGCCAAACAAAGTAATCGTCTGGATCAACTTGGGCCCATAAGCAATTTCGAATCGTCATCAAACTCTGCCCGCTCGTCTGTCGCCCTTACCAGGGCTTAAAAAGCATTTGCGAACCATTTCCCAGGGCTGTCGCCCTGGGCTTGTGCGCCTGTGTAGGCGATTGAATTGTCGAGTGAAAGTCCCGATCGGGAAAGACGTTACCTTCCCGTAGTGAACTGAAACTGCGTTTTCGAAAGAAAGGGT
>JAYTUF010000571.1:0-21546 GCA_043744755.1 Anatilimnocola sp. | reverse complement strand
CAAAAGCTGGAAAAACCACTGGAACGAACACCCCCAGCCGCTAGCAGCTTGAGAGAACGGAATTAGCGTTTTCGGCACTAGCGCGTGGCGGCTGATTTTGCCAAAACAATTTCGTAGCCTTGACAACGCTCTAGGAGAGAATTGCGATCGCTTCGATCTCGATCAGCCAATCCGGTCCTACCAGCGCGCTTACGCCCACGAGCGTGCTGGTTGGAGGCGTTTGGGCGGAAACATATTTCGCTCGCACCGCGCGGATCGCGGGCACATGCTCCGGCTTGAGGCCCACCACAAACAGGCTGGTCTTCACCACATCGGCGAACGTCGCCCCGGCCGCTTCGAGCGCAATTTGCACATTGCGAAACGCCTGTTCGGTCTGAGCGCCCAGATCCCCCTTGCCGACAACCTGCCCTTTCGCATCGACGGCGACCTGTCCCGAGATGTAAATCGTCCGCTCGCCGCGGCTCACGGCAACGTGCGTCCAGCCAAACGTGGGACAGAGGTCGGTGGGATTCAGGTATTCGGTGGTCATAGTGCGTGCCGGTTGTAGGGGAAGGTGGGATGAAAGAACCTCGGCAATATACCGTAGCTGAATTCGCCAGAATTCCGTGGGCCAATAAAGCGGTTGGAAATCTGAATTCTGGCGAATTCAGCTACTATCGGGACCAACGGTGGCAATCTACTGAAAGGCATGTTCTAATCCAGTGGTTGTCAGTTTCGCCTTTGATTGCGTCGCTCCCCAACATTTTTATGAAGCGATTCTTTTACACTTCGCTGTTCGCTGCTTTGTTAGCGCTGCTCGCGCTCAGCAGCAGCCAGGCCGAAGAAGCCAGCCAACTCTTCGTGCGCAAGATTCGTCCACTGCTTGAAAGCAAATGCTTCGATTGCCACTCAGCCCGCGCGGAGGAAGTGAAAGGGAACCTGAAGCTCGATTCGCTGGAAGCGATTTTCAAGGGTGGTGACAACGGCGCGGCGGTGCTCCCCGGTGACATCGAGAACAGCTTTCTGCTGAAGGCGATTCGCTATCAAGAGGCCGACTATCAGATGCCCCCCAGCGGCAAGCTGAGCGATGCCGATATTCAAATGGTCGAGCAATGGGTCCGCGAACTGGCCGGCAGCGCGAACAAGAGAAGATTGGGCAAGTAGCTCACCCCACCCAATCACCGGGAACGCGTTGATCGGCAAGCTTCAAGCGTTCTTCCAGCACGCGCTCCAGATAGAGCGCTTCGTGCGCTTCTTGAATGTTGCACACCAGGCTGATCCGTTCGCCGCTCTGCAAAAGCGCGTTGACGTTGTACGAATAGCTGCTGCCATGTTTGCGGCGATGGCATTGTTCCGTGCAGAATAATTGGCAGACCTCGACCGTGGGGAGGCGGCGATTGCCCCATACGGGAAACGGTCCCAGATGAACCGACAGTTCGCCGCCGGCGAGCTTGATTTCGGTCCGGTTGAAAAAGGTGATCAAACAGACGTACGTCAAGCCGAGGCCAACCAGCAAATGCAGCATGGGGAAGATCAGCATGATCCACGTCCCAGCATCACCACCATTGCCATGGACGAGCGCCGTGATCGCGATCGAATACCAGACGATCAGAAAGCCGTCCCAGAAGATCGCGAAGAACACCAGGAACCAGATCGCGTGCGTGTACCACCGCCAGCCGATGGTCAGGTCGGGACCAAAGTCTTCCACGCGATAGTGCTTAGGCGGCGCGACGGGCAAGTTACTGCGGAGCGACTTGAGGGGCTGGCCCATCTGGTCGGCCAGGCTGAAGACTGCATCGCAGGCCAGGCACTTGCCCACGCCCAGCTTGATGTTCACATCCTCGGCGGGGACTGGCTTCTGGCAATCGGGACAGGTGAGCTTCATGATGAGTGTTCGTTTACCTGATTTGATTCTTGCCTGAATCCTGAATCCTTAATCCTTAATCCTGACCTCCGCCGGCTTACGCCTGGCGGCTCGCTTTAGTCCATCCGGTCTTCTTCGCGCAGCCGATGAAACCGGCTGATCAGTTCCCAGGCTTCGGCCGGCGTTTCGGCATATTGAATCAGCTTGAGATGATGATCGGCAATCACGCCTTCGTCGGCGAGGAATTGAAAATTGACGACCTGTTCCCAGAATTTTCGGCCGAACAGAATCACCGGAATATCCTGCATCCTCCCGGTCTGCTTGAGCGTGAGGACTTCCATCAATTCATCGAGCGTGCCGAAGCCGCCGGGAAAGACGACGAGGGCCTTCGCCCGCATCAGAAAATGCATCTTACGGAGGGCGAAGTAGCGGAACTGGAAGCACAACTCGGGCGTGATGTACGGATTCGGCGCCTGCTCTTGCGGCAGAATGATATTGAGGCCGATGCTCTTGCAGCCCACATCATGTGCTCCGCGATTGGCGGCCTCCATGATGCCCGGTCCGCCGCCGGTGATGACGACATAGTTGCAGCGACTGCCGAGCTGGCAATGCGACGAAACCAGCCGGGAGAATTCGCGGGCCAGTTCGTAGTAGCGCGCTTTGGCTGCGACGTTTTTCGCGCGCAGCACAGCGCGCTGCCGCTGCGGATCGGTGAGCGCTTCGGCGAGCGAGTTTTCCGCAGCGTGCAAGCGTCTGTCGGCTTCGTGTTGTTCGACAATCGCGGTGCCGCCGAAGACCACGATCGTGGATTCGATCTGATTCTCCGTGAGCAGCATTTCCGGCTTGAGAAGTTCCAACTGCATCCGCACCGGCCGCAGTTCCGGGCGTTCCAGAAACTCCAAGTCCGCACTGGCGACCTTGTAGCTGGGACTGCTGAGGATGGCTTCCAGGGGTGGGATTTCGGTCATGGCTGAGGAGGCTCGTCGGAGGAGAGTGAGGGTTCAACGACAGGCGGTGCAGCCGCCATCGATTCGGAAATGGGCTGCGGAAATGAATAATCCTGCGGCAAGGTGCGGGCTGCGGCAAGTAGCAAAATCCAGGCAGCAGTGACCATCAGCCCCATGATAATTGCCTGGCTGATTGGCCCCGCATCCAGAATACCCGGATAACCGGCGATGAAGCGCCAACCCAAGAGCGATACGAGGACGACAATCGCCAGCCCGCGCGCGGGGAGCAAGGGCTGCGTTGTCAAATCACGGTTGGGATGCATCGCGAGCCAGTAGTGCACCGCCCAGCAGACCAGCAGCCAGGGGATCAGTTGCCAGCCGACGACCAGGCCGATGGCGATCCAGAGGAGAGTAATCGGACCGCCATATAGCTGGACTAACCAAGGGCGTAGCCAAACGGCGGCATAAATCACACCGGCGGCAACGAGCCCCGCAAAGGCGCCGGCTAGTGCATCGAGCAATCCCGCTTGCCACTCTCGTCGCAACTCGGGAGGCAGTTCTGACAGCGAAAACCCGGATAGAACCGGATGCACGTCCGGCCAAATCAGCGGAACTAGCATCGCGAAGACGATCACCGGGAAGGTGATTCGCTTCGGAATTACATGCCGGTCAAAGTCGATCAGGGCCGCTCCAATCAACGTGGTAATCAAAGCCAGGTGCATTGCGACCGCAGCCCCCAGTGCCTGTGGTTCCTTAGTCGTGAGTGCAGCTCGATGCATTGGAAGCAAGTGCAAAGCGAAATCCCCGCTGTTATTCGCGGACACTTTCGGCGGTCTAGGCAGGTTGATGCCATTGCCGATCAATTCAATCGCACCCACTACCAGAAAAATCGTGGCGATGAGCAGTTCCACCTGTGGATAGCGGCGCGCAATCGGCAACTGACAATCCGCACAGCGGCCGCGGAGGATCAGCCAGCCGATGATCGGAATATTGTGTTGCCAGCGAATCGGGTGCAAACAACGAGGGCAGCGCGAGCCGGGAGAGATGAGGCTAATCTTGGCCGGAACACGATAGACAACCACGTTCAAGAAGCTGCCGACGCAGGCTCCCATCGCGAAGAGCCAGCAGGCAAACAGAACCGCACCGATGAGCCAAATCGTCTCCGGCGAAATCGGCGGCTCGCGAATCTCGATCCGCCGGCCGGTTTGTGCCAGCAGCGAGAGGATCGATGCGAAATCCATGCGCTCGAGTTGCCCGCGAGAGGAAGAATGGGGATGTTCGCAGTATAGCGGCTGCTGGAGAACGAGAGAGTGGGAGAGTGGCGCGGCTGCACACTTTTCCGTACACTGCATACGAGCCTGAAGCGCCAGCCAAGCAATGCACGGCAATTCCTTCGCTGGCGTTTCAGACTTGTGCGGTGATACTCCCCGTAGTTTGGCAAAGTGCGCGGCCCTGTGGACAGGGGGAGCAGGAAAGGGGTTGAATTTTTTAAGATCTGAGCTGGCCCAGCTAATAGTCAAACGAAAAATCAACAAAAATGGTTTGAAAGCCGTTCCAAGATTGCTGCGGGCGAGTAAGATATCGTCGATACAGACTGCTGCGTTTCACGAGTTTGGTCGTTCGACCTGATCAACAGCACCCTATTCTTTCCAATCTATTCCATCGCAATCATTTTTTCCCGGCGAGGTGCAACTATGACTCATGCCAAACCCCTGACTCGCGGAGCATTTACCCTCGTAGAGCTACTGGTCGTCATCGCCATCATCGGTGTTCTGGTCGCGCTGCTGCTTCCCGCGGTGCAAGCCGCGCGTGAATCTGCCCGGCGGTCTAGTTGCGGGAACAATGCCAAGCAACTGGGCCTGGCAGCCCACAACTTTGCGGATACCTATGGCGGCCGATTGGCGCCATCGGTGCAGATTGCCAATCCCCCCGCCAATGGCACCCAAAACATGATGAGCGCCTATCGCTCGCCCGGCTTTGGTCCGAATTGGGCGGTTCTGATGCTCCCCTTCATGGAGCAAAAGCCGCTGTACGAAACCAATGTCACGGCCATCAACAATTTCCTGCCGAGCATCGGCGTGGATCAAGGCTGGCGAAATGTGCGAACCACGAAGATCAAAATCATGCTCTGTCCCACGGACCTGGGAACGGCGAAGCCATTTTCCTTGCAAGGCGGTAACTGGGCCCGCGGCAATTATGGCGCGAATGGCGGACCGAGCTTTCTGAACTGGACGCTGGATGGCGACTTACAAGCGGGATTTGCGGGGGGCTGTTTCGGCATCAACAAGAGTCCTTCGATGCAGGAGATTTCTAATCAAGATGGCACGTCGAACACGATCCTGATTCACGAATTGCGTCAAGGTTTGACCGATAATGATCGCCGTGGCGTATGGGCGATGGGACTAGGCGGCGCGAGTGTTACGGGTGCCAATGCGCAGGGCGATGCCATCGTGCCTAATGATGATCGTGAATATTCCGACGACATTGAAGACTGCAACCAAATTCGCACGACCTTGGGCGTCGGCAACACCGGCTTGGGCAAACTAAAAATGGGTTGCTCCAACGACAACCTCCCCAACAACTGGCCCAACTGGCAGGCCCAATCGCGCAGCTTGCATCCCGGCGGCGTGCAAGTTTGCTTTGCCGATGGCGGTGTGCGCTTCATCATCAATAACATCGCGCAAACAACGTGGGCCGCCCTGAACGGCCGCAACGACAACCTGGTCGTCCCCAGCTATTAGTTCAAAAATCCACCCGTTGGAAACTCTCTCCATGCCTGCTCACGCTGCCCGCTCTTTGCAAACATTACTGCCCACATTGACTCTCGGTTTGTTGCTGGTCGCCGGCACGCCGGGTTGCGCGCCAACGAATGTCACCGTCACGGGAACAGTCTTGCAAGGTGGCCAGCCGCTGGTGCAGTCGCCCACGGGTAGGATTCTCGTCACGCTCGTGCCCGACGTGCCGGGTGGGTCAGGCAACAATTCCAGTGTCGGGTACCCGGATGCGACAGGGAAGTTTGAAGTGCTGAACGTGCCGCGGGGAAAGTACCGCGTTGTCATCGAGCAATTCGATCCCAACCCGATGACCGATAAGCTGGCAGGCGCGTTTTCTTTGGCCAAGACCAAGCTGACATGCGTTGTCGATGGTAAGACGCCAGTGGTGATTGATCTGGCGACGCCCTAGCCTGGTAGGCCGGAACAAGGTACTCCGCGGTTCCGGCTTTTGGGCGAGTGAACGTCAATCGAGAGGTCTGCCGGAACTGCGCGAGTACGCTTGTTGCCGGCCTACTAGACCTTCGCATGTCGCCAATGGCCTCCCGCGAATCGGCCGGCGATCAAGAAGCTGCGGAGGGCGACGTCGGCGACCATTGCGATCCACGCGCCTTGCACGCCCCAGCCAATGCCAGGGAGAGACGTGTTGAGCAGCGGCAAGGGAACTTCGTCCCAAGCCAGCCACATCGCGCCGGGCAAGCGAATGCAGACTAGTCCTGCGAGCGTGATGGCGAATGGCCAAGTCGTGTCGCCTGCGCCGCGAAGGGCTCCGCTCATCACTTGCAGCACGGCCAGGAACGGGCACGAAAGGGCCACAATCTGCAACAATTCTCCCGTCAGCTTCGTCGTGGCATTTGCTTCGCCCGCGAAGAACTCGGCTAGCGCTTGTCCACCGAAAAAGATCACCAAACCTGCAGTACACATCAGAATCATCGCCAGTCCACTGGCGACGAGCGTGCTCCGCGTCGCCCGCGGAGAATCTTGCGCGCCAAGCGCTTGCCCGGCCATGGTCGCAGCGGCCACTTGAAACGCGGAACCGGCCAGATAGGACATGGCTTCGATCTGCACGCCTAGACCATGCGCTGCCTGCGCGACGGTCCCCAGGCTGTTGATTATTCCCGCATAAACCAGATGGCAACAAATGACCGCGAGCAGATCGAATCCGCCGGGCAAGCCGACGCGCAGGATGCGACGCATGAGGAGCCAGTCCATGCCCTTCGCGGTGGAATGGAGTTTGATGCCGCCGCGGCCGCGTACCAGAATGATGAAGAGCATCAACGCGCCGACCAGGTGCCCGCACAAAGTGCCAACTGCCAGTCCTTCCCAGCCCAGGTGCGGAAACGGTCCCCAGCCGGTGACGAGCGCGGCGCTGAGCAGGGCGTTAGTCAAGTTCACCATCACGCGGGCCTGCAGGCCGCTGACTGTGTCTCCCGCGCCGCGCAAGCAAGCCGTGGCGATTTGTTCGAACATGATGAATGGCACGGCATAAGTGAGAATCCGCAGATAGCGCACCGCGAGTTCCGCCGTGAGACCTTCCATCCGCATGGTTCGGATAAAGGTTGGCCCACCGAAGTAACACAACGCCGCCGCGAAGACCGCAAACACCAGGCCTAGCCGGAGCGCTTGCTGCGTCACATATTCGGCCTGCTGTCGATCACCGGCCCCGATACAGCGGGCGACCACGGCCGTCGCGCCGATTCCCACGGACGAAAAGAAGCTTGGAATAAGCCACATGATATAGGCCAGCATTCCCATTGCGGCCAATGGTTCATTACCGGAGAGAAAATGCCCCGCGAGAAACCAATTCGTAAGACCAACGAGCACGTTGAGCGCCTCTTCGGCCAAGACCGGCAAAGCGAGCGCGAGGAGCGGGCGGACGACGCTAGGGTTGGGGAGCGGTGGCATATCTGGCTGAGGTTCACTTCTGCCCGCGTAAGATGCACCACAACTCTTGCTGCCAGGGAGCATCGGCCGTGGCAAAACCGCCGGCGCGAAAATATGCAAGCTGCGTCTCGGCTGTTTCGTGGCAATCATCGCCACTTTTCTTTGGTTCACCAAACCGCGTGACGTTTCGTTCAATCCAGCCGAGCGCTGCCGGATGAAAACCGGCGGGGATGGCTCCACTGGCGATGCCCGCGCGCATGAAATCAGCCCAGCGCTGCATCGTGGCTTGGTACTCGGCTTCATCTTTCGGACGAACTTCATCGCCGTTGAGGAACAGGCCGCCCGGCGCGAGTGAGGAGCATACTTTTTGGTAGAGCGATTTCTTTTCCGCCGGATCCAAATGATGAATGGCCGACGTGCTGACGATGGCGGTGGGTTGGGTGCTGAGTTTCGCCGGCCAGTCTTCTTGCAAGCGGCTGACGACGTACGTCAGCCGATCTTTGAACGGCGACAAACGTCGTTCGGCAATGGCGAGGAAGGCTTCGGATTGATCGACGATGGTCGCCGTTGCGACCGGAATTGCGATGAGAATGCGTTCCAGTAGCCGACCGGATCCGCCTCCCAGATCGACAATGTGATCAGGGTCCACAGAGTTTTTCGATGTGTGAAAGGCAACGAGCAGTTCGACAATGCGATCCTGCACGGCCATATAATATGGATGAATTTGTGGCGCGGCGGCGTCGTAGCCTTCCGCAAAAGGCGAGGTGTTCCAGCGATATTCGGACATGCACGAATTCTTTCTTTACAGCGGCAACTTCACCACTTCTGCTTCGCCACCTTCAAACGCCAACCGCTTGCCGGGCGTGGCGTGCAGCGTGCGGACATAGGCCAGCGCGAGGGGCGCTTGCAGCTTGGGCGAAAACGCGACCGACGTGATCTGCGCCAGCTTCTTCTCACCTTGCATGATCGTCTCGCCGGGCGACAGGTATTTTTCGCCCAGGAACTTCAGCCCGGTGAGCACGCGGTTCACATGCCCCAGCGCATCGAGCCGCGCGATGGTCTCCTGACCCAGATAGCAACCTTTGTTGAAGTTGATGGCCTGCGCATCGCGCTGCACTTCCTGAGGGAGATTGTCTTCGGTAATGTCCTGGCCATAGATGGGATAGCCGGCTTCGAGGTGGGCCATCTCAAATGCAGCACTGCTCGTGTGTCCTTCATTGAAAGGAAGGCCCTGATTCAAAAACGCTGCAATCACCGCGGGCGTTTCCTCTGGCGGCAGGCTCAAGAGAAAGGATGGAATTGGCGACAATAGATCGACTCGACGAAGCAACACAGGGCAACCGGCAATGTTGATGGCCTTATGTTGCAAGCATTCAGTCGGTGGCTCAATCCCTAGCTGTCGCAAGATCTCTTCCGCTCGTGGTCCGGCCAGCAACATGTCCGTCCATTCTGTCGAGCGGTCTTTGAATTCGACGCGCTCCGAAATCACAAACCGGTCTAAGTGAGCGATCAGTTTTTCCGCTTGCCCCGGCGTCCCATCGAACAGCAGTCGATCCGCCTCGCAAAAGACCCAGCCATGCCCGGCCGCTTTGCCTTGATGGTTGGTGATGAATACCTCACAGCCCGAGCCCGGCGGTAGTTTCTTAATATCGCCTGTGCAAAAGCCATTGAGAAAATTGGTGCGATCCGCCCCGCTGATCTCCAATTGCGTACGCTGATCAAGAAAGATCAAGCTGGCGGAGGACGTCAGCGCCGCATAGAGTTCCAATGCTTGCCTGTCAGGATTTAGGTCCGTC
Organism: Anatilimnocola sp.; assembly: GCA_043744755.1. Lineage (GTDB taxonomy): Bacteria > Planctomycetota > Planctomycetia > Pirellulales > Pirellulaceae > Anatilimnocola. The sequence goes on along the minus strand of JAYTUF010000571.1, from coordinate 12,305 downwards.
ATTATGTATTCCATCTGCTATCGATCCATTACCGCCATCGAATCGTTCATTATCAACCGTTCCGCTGTTCGGCATAGCGGGGGCGGTCCCAACTGAAACCCACCATCGTACTCAAGGGTAGACTCTCCTGATCCGCGATCCTTGATCCAGGGCAACACACTTTGTCACACGAGGTTCTCTTTGCGGGATATTGGATCCCTGGGAGGGCGACGCTCCAGCGGAGCCGGAATCGCGAAATGGCATGTTTTCCGCCCACGGCTCGGCAGGAGCCTCGCCCTCCCAATTCCGCCCCTCGCCCCTCTCGCCCCAATACATCACAATAACCAGCGAATAACCGGAACGGGAATTCAAGAACAGCGAAGGGACAGGCATGGCCGAAGCGGCAATTCAGGTTGAAGGACTTGGCAAGACCTATGTCGAGGGGATGATCCGGCGCAAGAAGCGCGAGGCCCTCCGCGAGGTGAGCTTCCGCGTGGAGCCGGGCGAGATTTTTGGCTTGCTTGGCGGCAATGGCGCGGGCAAAACGACCTTTATCAAGATTCTGCTCGGCATCATTCGCCGGTCGCAGGGGGTGGCGACGCTGCTGGGCTTTCCCGCCGGTGATCGTCGGGCTCGCAAGCGGGTTGGCTATCTGCCGGAGAACATGCGCGTGCCGCGGCATCTGACGGCTGTCACCGCGCTTGAGTATTACGGCCATCTGAGCAACGTCCCTAGCCAACTGATTCGCGAGCGGCGCGGTCCGCTGCTGGAACGAGTTGGGCTCGCGGCGCGGGCGAATGATCCGGTGCGGAACTATTCAAAGGGGATGTTGCAACGGCTAGGCCTCGCGCAGGCCATGCTGCACGATCCCGATATTTTTATTCTCGATGAACCGACCGACGGCCTCGATCCGCTGGCTCGTTCGCAGGTCCGCGGTTATCTGGCCGAACTGAAACAGCAAGGGAAGACGGTCTTTCTCAACAGCCATATCTTGCAAGAGGTGGAGCTGATCTGCGACCGCGTCGCGATTCTCGACCGCGGCAACCTGCGGCGAGTGGCCAACGTGAAAGACATCACGTCGGGCAACGTCAGTGAACTGGCCGGCGAGAAACAACTGCTGGAAGTGCAACTCGATTTGATTGGCGACGAGAGCGTGCTGCGGGAGGCGATTCCCGCGCCGGCAGTTGTCACCTGGCTGACGATGGCACCGCAGAGTTATCGCGTCGTGCTGCGGCTGATGCACCAGGCGGCCGTGGATGAGGTGATCGACGAACTGCGGCGGCGGCAGGCGAGCATTGTCAGCCTGTCGCGGCGGCGGATCAGTTTGGAAGAAGCGTACCTCGAAATCGTCACGGCCGAACCGGTCCAAAAATAGGCAGTCGCAGGAACAAGCATGAGACCGTATCTGGCCATCATCAAGGATTCTTTCCGGGAGGCGTTCCACTCGCGCGTGCTGTGGATCGTGTTGGTGATCATTACGCTGTTCTTGCTCGGCGTTTCGCCTCTCAGCTATCGCCAAACGCTGACCACCGGCCTGCGCGAAGGGGAAGTGAACTGGCCGTCGCTCGTTGCGGAACTCACGAAGGCGAAAGCCGGGCAAGGGAATCGTGGCGTGCAGCGGGTCTGGTCGCTGCTTAGTTCGACTACGCAGGCGGCCGTTGAAAAGTACAAGCCGCTGCCGAAAGTGCCGCAGTTCAAAGACCATTCCAATCATGCCGACGCCATCAAGCCGATCATGAAGGATCTGGAAACGATTCTGAAGAAGGACGACCTGTATCAATCGACGGCCTTCGCCTCGGTCAGCTTGCGGATGGAAGGGAAAGAACTGCTGCGGCGGGAAAAGGAACTCGCGACGGACGAACGGCAGCGGCTGAATCGTCTGCTGCTGGAATCGGCCTTTGGCGACTCCATCGAGACCAGCCAGGGGACATCGCTGCAACTGCGGACCGCCTGGTGGGACATGTTTCCGCCGCTGCCGATCAGCAAGCCGCAACTGGTGACAACCGTCCGCGTGCTGTTGCCTTTTCTGGTCGATAAGGGGCTACTCGCGATTGGCCTGTTGATCGCGATCATCGTCACGGCACCATCGATTCCGCACACGTTTGATCCCGGTTCATTGCACCTGCTCCTCAGCAAGCCCGTTTCGCGGTCGCTGTTGTACTTGAGCAAGTTCGTTGGGTCGTGCGCGTTCGTGCTGCTGTGTGCGACGTATCTGTTCATTGGGCTGTATCTGCTCCTCGGTTCGCGCTGGGCGGTCTGGGAGCCGCGACTTTTGTGGTGCATTCCGATCTATACGTTCGTGTTCGCCGTTTATTACTCGGTCGCCGCACTCGCGGGGCTGATCTGGCGGAATGTGATCGTCAGCATTCTCGTCGCGATTTTGTTCTGGAGTATCTGTTTCGGCGTCGGATGGGCGAAAATCTTTGTTGAAGGTTCAATGAATAGATATCGGGTGACAGAAATCATTCCCGTTGAACAAACATTGGTTGTAGTCGATGGAACAAATACGCCGTACGCTTGGGACACGGAGAGGGATTCGTGGAAAGTTGTGTTCCTTCCCAAGGACACGCGTGACGCTCGACCGTTCATCGTCTGGTTTGCTGCATTGCCGCCCATGCATGGGCCGGTCTACGATCACCAGAACAAACGGCTCGTTGCTTCGATGATTTCCATCAGCAATGGCCAGCAACTCTTGGGCACCGCGCAGGCGGACGACGGATTTGCCCATCAAGAGGGACCCGCCTCGCCGTTTTCACCGCTGGCCCTGATTAGCGAGCCGGATGGACAGCCGCTCCTCATCACCCGCCAAGGCTTGTACCGTCCGCAAGGCGAACTGGGCGTTGGGGCGGACGAGATTAAGGTACTTGGATTCAAACTTCCGTTCACCAGTCGCGGCCCGCTGCGCGACGCGGGACCAACGCCGTCGCAGACCTGGGACGAACCGTTCACCGCGACGTGCGCGGCCGATGGCATGCTGTTTACATTCTCCCGCGGAAAGTTGCAGAACTTCACGCGCAACAAGGACGGCAAGTATGAGTTGCTCAAGACTGAAAAGTTCGAGAAGCGGAGCGAACGCCGGGCCTGGATCGCGGCCGGCAAGAGCACGCTGCTCGTCGGCTTCCGCGATGGCAAACTGCAACTTCGCGATCCGCAAACGCTGGAACTGCGTAAGATGGTTGAACCCGCCGCCGGCGAACGACCGCGGGATGTGGCTGCTTCGCCCGATGGCAAATGGATCGCGGTGATTCTCGAAAGCCGCCAGCTCTGGTTGCTGGAAGATGGCCAGGAACAATTCAAGCTGGCTTCCGTCAGTGGGCAAGGCGATCTTTCCGCCGTTGAGTTCACTCGCGATGGCAAAATGCTCGTCGTCAATCTGGTCGACCGCGTGACGGAGTATGAAGTGGGCACCTGGAAGAGAACCCGCCGGTTCACGCCGCCCATGCATATGCAGACGGTGGCCTACCATTACATCATCCACCCCATCTATACCCTCTGTCCCAAGCCGGGCGAGTTTTATCGGACGATCACTTACCTGCTGCTCGACCCCGCGGACACCAAGACGACGGCCGATGCGGACGAAGGCGACCAGCGCGGCGATGATGCGCCGCCCCGTACGATTCAAAACCCCTGGCAGCCCGTCTACAGCAGCTTGGCCTTCATGCTGGTGATGCTGGCCTTTGGTTGTTTGTATATGGAGCGTCAGGAGTTCTAAAAGGTAGCCCGACGCGTTAGGGAGGAAGTGCCGCGAATCAACATCGATATGCCAATCTAGCGGTAGCACAATTACCTTGCGAGTTGACTCTGTTGCGTGCTACCGCACGGTTGCCAATGGTTCGATTTCTCGCCGTACTTCCTTGCTAACGCGACGGGCTACCTAGGAGCAACGTCAACGGCGACTCGGAAACAATCGGCTTGCCGTTTCGTTCACTCGTGGCGCGGATCGTGAGCGGCATGTTGAACGGGCCGGGTGCTTCGCCGCAGCGGAGCGTCAATTTGGCGCTCACGTCTTGCGGTTTGGCTTCAATCGAGGCCGCGACCAGATCGCGCATGTGTTCGGGAACAATCAGTTCGATCTTGAGCGTCTGCTGCACCGTGCGGTCGCATTGAATCGTGAGCGGAATGACGAGGACTTCCCCTTTGCGGACCGACAGGCTGCTCCGCTCCGATGACACGCGCAGCGGCCCCGGCGAGACCAGGGCGATCATCTGCTCGTTCTGATTGTTGGTCGTGAAACTAATTTTGTGTTTCTTGCCGGTGGAATCGGCCAACTCGCCGATGACCATCAATTGGCTTCGGCTGGTGCGGCCCAGTTCCATCCACGGCGGCAGCGAGACTTCAAACTCAAATTGGCTGCTGTCCGGCGGGACGGTCTTGCGTTCCGCGACCACGCCTTGCAGGTGCCGGCCTTGCTTATCGGCCAGTTCCACCCACAACTGCCCGGTATATCCGCCGCGGTCAATCTCGAATTTCTTCCGCAGGGTCGAACCGCGGGCAATGTATTGCAAATCAAAGTTCCCGGCGAACTTGAACGGCGTCGCCAGCGTGGTGACGAGCAGCAGATGATCGACTTCGACGAGACCCAACGCCGCGTTTGGCTGATTGTCTTTCGGCGGCGCCGCGATTCTCACGACTCGTTCCCGCGCTGCGCCGTCAATGTCCGCCTTGCCAACGATCCGCAGCGGATGACGATTCACCGGCACGCTGGCTTCGGCGGTGAAGACTAGCTCAACCTTGTTTTGATTCGCCTTCGCCTCGACGTTCGGCGCGGTCACACCGGCTGGCAGTCCTTCCACGGACAGCATGATCGGCCCGGCAAAGCCGCCGACGCGAGTGATATTTACGGGCAATTTCTTCGTGCTGCCGATGTCGAGCGCGAAAGCATCGACGGTCATGTCGAATTGAAAATCAGGCACCGGTTGGGCACACCGCAGCCGATAGGCAAATTCGCGCCCGCCGCGAGTGGCGAACCGTTCTTGTACAGTAACAAAGTACCTGCCGTCCTGCGGCGCAGTGAATTTCACTTCGCAATCGGGCGAACCGCCGGCCAGATCTTCGCCGCGGGCCAGTTCTTTCGCCGCGTCGTCGGTGAGGACCAGCACCGCATCTAAGGGCGAACCCAAGCGCGCGGCCCGCACTTCCAATTGCACGACTTCGCCCTTCGTAAGTTTCAATTGCCAAACATCGCGGTCGCCCGCCAGATCGATCCGGCCGTTCGCGACGATGCCAATCTTCAGCGCTGCGGATTGGCCTACTTCATTGTTCGGTTCTTGTTCGCGAGTTTCTTCCAAGTCATCAAGATCGAGCCGTACTGAATTCAGCGAACTGCCGTTGTGAGTGAAATAATGCGGGACGACGGTATCTGCGCTCGTCGGCAACGTCGCTTCTAGCGATTCAACTCCCTGCCCCAGCACTTCAAACTTCGTCAGCGTGCCGCGTTTGCCGCCGAGGGGATAGACGGAATCGATCCAAAGCCCAGCGGTGATCGTTAGCCGGTAGACGAAGTTCTGCAGCCCAGTTGCCCGTGTATCCATGATGCGGACGGCGTACTGTCCGCTGGCCGGTGCTTGAAACCGCAACTGTGGTTCGCGATTCAGCCGGCCGGTGCTTTCCGCAATCACCAGCCCCGCAGCCGAGCGAACCTCGATTCTAGCTTCCAGAGGCGAACCCAGTTGCTCTGCCAGCACGGCAACGGTGATCGCCTGCCCGGCTTCGGCGGTGAACGTCCATTCATCCAAGTCCTCGCGCGGAAAAATCCGGCCGTTAATGGTCACAGGAAGCGTAACTGCCACGGGCACCGGATCGCCATCGGCTTCATTTTCAATCACCTCCGGCAGCGTGCCAACGATGAACGGCCGCACCGGCGTTGCTCCCTGCGCATTCCACGACCGCCAACCGTGAGCGCCCAGCGGAGCATCAGCAGCGATGTTCAGTTCGGCGGCATAGTCCTTGGGATAGTCTTCTTTCTGCTGACTGGCCGGTTGCTTGATCACCGGCCCTTCAAACCAGCGAGTTGCCGTTCGCTCAATCTCGGCCGGACCTGTGATGCCCGTGCCGAGCAATTCCAAGGGCGTCCGCTCGTACAGATAGTAACCACCAATCCGTACCTGCACCTTCGTCCCCCGCTGAGCGCCGGCGGGAAAGATATAGGCCGTATCGGGCGGTTCCGCTACAGCGGGCGCAGCGAACGCGACGGCCAGCAAAATGAGCATCATGCCGAGTGAGCGAAGCATGGCAAGTACCAAGGGCGGAAAGGTGGGGAAGGTATAGGGTGGGTATTGCAAGACACATTGTACTCCTCACGCTCCGCGCGAGGAATCATCACACAGAGCGTGATGAGTACAATATTTCGCTCGCGGCGGCGACTCGCTGGGCAATGGGCGGCCGGCTGGTTACTCTGGAAGGATTGTTTCCGCCGCCTGTTCATCCACTGCCTCGCTCGCCGACTCGTTTGCTCATGCCCATTCGCTTTGCTTGTAATCACTGCGGCCAGAAGTTGAGCGTTGGCTCGCAGAAGGCAGGGACGAAGGCGAACTGCCCGCGCTGCAAAGAATCGGTCCGCGTGCCCGGCGAGGCAATTCGATCGAAGCGGGACTTGGCGGCGTCGATGCTGGTCATGGCGGGCGAACCCGCGGAGGAAGCGCCGCCCGAGGAACCTTCTGCGCCGCCGATTGCGACCGACGTCGAATCGCCACTGGAGACGTCGGAGCTGATTTTCGATACCACGCCCATCGCCGGCGTCGAAAGCAAACCGGGCGACGGCAGCGCTCCTGGCCGCACCGACTACAACTTGGTCAGCTTTCCACGGTATGTGCTGTATGCCCAGGCGGGCTTGCTCGCCGGCGTGGCCCTCGTCTGCTTCATTCTCGGCACGTTCATGGGCGCGGCACTTACTCCCCGCGAGCGGGAGGCGATCCAGCCGTGCATCATCAGCGGCGTGGTGCAGGTGACGGAAGGGTTGGTGCAGAAGGGTGACGAAGGGGCCGTGGTGATCGTACTGCCGCAAGACAGAGTGAAGATTGACGAGCGCTCGCCCGTTGAAGGGTTGCGGCCGCGGGATTCGCTGCCGGACGAAACGAACCGCGGCCTATCCATCTTGCGGTCGATCGGCGGCAATTTTGCAAAGGCGGACAAACAAGGGAAATATGAGGTACGCGTGCCTCGGCAAGGGAAATATTTCGTGCTCGTGATCTCGCGGGCGAAGTCCGGCACGATTGCCGAGGTCGATGCGCTCGATCTGAGGAGGATCGCCCGCTTCTTTGAAAGTGCGAGCGAATTGATCGGCACGCAGAAGTATCAGTTCAGCGAGGAACGGTTCGCAGCGAACCGGAAGTTCGACGTTTCGTTCGAATAACGCCTGTCGCCACTCGCGCGACCTGCAGCACGGGCAGCGGCGTTTCGGCGTGTACCGGGACCGGAACCAGATCGCTGATGTTGAACCACCGCTGGCTGCCGTCGTCGCAAGTCAGCACGTCGCACGACCGCGGGCCACGCTGCACCAAATGCTGCTTTTCGCACTGTAAACTGAGCAATTTGAGCACGTCGTATTCGTCGGAAAGTTGCGAAACGAGATACGGCTTACGGCGCGAACCATCGCCGGTCGCGAGAATTCCTTGCAAACAAGCGCGGAACACAAAGCGCTCCATCTCGGCCTGTTCGGATTCACCCAGCAGCGTGTGCGCTTCGGCGGCTAGATAATGAGCCCGGGGTGAAAGCGCCGCGCGTGACTGCCAGCCATGCACGCGCTCGATCACCGCGGTTGCTTCGCCCCCGACGAGCAACTCGGCCACCGACTGCAGGTCGGCGGGAGTGATGGGCGTCACCTTCCGTCGCAACCACGCCGACCGCGCGGCGAGAAATGTCGCGCGGCTGGGCGATTCGAGAAAGCGAGCGAACTCCTGAAACATAACCGCAACTCACGGAGGCCTGATCGCAGTGCTTCGCGTCGCCGATTCCGATTCGGGCGACATTACTGATGAGGGAAGCGCTGCGCAATATTCATCTTGCACGATTCAAAGTAATCGACGACCCCGCGCGCTTGCAATTGCTAACACGTCATCTCGCGCGAGAATTCAAAAACTTTTCTGGCGTTCACTCGCGACCAATATGCGCGAAGTGACGGATGCCGGCGGCGGTCAAGCGCGCATAAAGTTCAGCGAGATGCGCTGCGTCGCGCGTCTCGACGGTGCAAAGCACATTCACGGCGGCGATATTCGGACCGCAAAAGGTGCGATCGTGGACGATGTCTTGCACGCTCACGCCGATCTCCTGCAAGAGTGAAGCGAATTTCGCGAGGCCACCCGGCCTGTCACTGATCTCGGCAGTGAACCGTGCGAGGCGACCATCGGCGACGAGCGCGGCATCGATCAAGCGACTGAGAATCGTCAGGTCAATGTTGCCACCGCACAGGAGCAGCACCACCTTCTTGCCAGCAAGTTCCGGCAACTTGCCACTGAGGATGGCAGCCAGTGAAGCAGCGCCTGCGCCTTCGACGACGCTCTTCTCCAATTCCATCAGACGGACGACCGCGATGGCGAGTTCGGCTTCGCTCACGGTGACAATTCGGTCCAGTCGCTGGCTGGCAATCGCCAGCGCGAGCGTTCCCGCGCGCGAGACCGCCAGGCCATCGGCCAGCGTGGGCTGCGTGGTCACTTCGATGGGCGTTTTTGCGGAAATAGCCGCGGAAAACGCGGTTGCGTTGGCTGCCTGAACGCCAATCACCTGCGTCTGCGGGCGAAGGGACTTGATCGCCAGGGAAACACCGGCCGCCAGTCCGCCGCCCCCCAGCGGCACGATCACCGCATCGGCGTTCGGCACCTGCTCCAGCACTTCCAGCCCCAGTGTTCCGGCACCAGCGATCACGCCCGGATCGTCGTAGCCATGCACATAAGTCAGCCTGTCTTGAATCACCAGCTCATCGGCTTTGCACTTTGCAGCAGCGAAACTTTCGCCTTGCACGATGACGTTTGCGCCGAGCTTGCGGCAGTTCGTCTGCTTGATCAGCGGCGCATAAGTGGGCATCACCACCGTCACCGGAATGCCGAGCGAGCTGCCATGATGCGCAAGGGCCAGCGCATGATTGCCGGCGCTCGCGGCGATCACTCCCCGCTGGCGCTGTTCTTCTCTAAGCAGCAATAACGCATTGCGCGCTCCTCGTTCCTTGAACGAACCAGTGCGCTGCAAAAACTCCAGCTTGCAATAGACTTCGCAACCTGTGACCTCGGAGAGAGGCACACTCAGCGGACAAGGCGTGAGCGCGATGCCGTCTGCGATGCGCTCGCGGGCGGATTGAATGTCGGCGAGGGAGAGAGTGGCTGCGGTGTTGTGACTCATTGAACCAAATTCATTCGTGCTCGGGCTTTGGCGAGTCTCATCAGATGTTCGTATGCCAAGCAGTGATCGAGCATCTTCGCTTCTTCAGCAGTCAATCCCGATGTTTTCTCTCGGTGAAGCAGGTCAGCAACAAGATTCTTGTTTGCCGGAGTCGCTTGAAACTCTGCGACTTCGCGCGAGGTTGGTCCGCGGGCAATGAATTCCACGATTTCTTCGTACGGCACCTTCATCGCTTGTCTCTCACGCAATAATCTTCCGTTACCGATTCCCTTCGCGCATCGTTACCGCGATTGAATCGTGAAAGTTGGAAATGGTAAGCTCGTGTTAGCCCTCAGGGTCATCAAGCAATGTTTGTAAACGATTCTTGAGTTTGTCTGGAAATCGCTCCGCCCAGGAGTCGTCGATCAAGCCGAGAGAAATCATGTCGAGCAGGTGGACCTGGTCTTTCCGCCGATAGGCATTGAGTTTCATCCGCACCAGAGTTTCTAGGGGAATGGTCTGAAAATCGTCGGCCCGCGTAATTGATTCGATATCCGGATTCGGTTCGCCACCTTTTTCGATGTTCCCGCATAGCAGAACATGAACTGCGTCTCGCGCAGACGCCTCGGGGTGTTCCACAAACATATCAAGCCCCGACGTGCGATGATGATGGAAGCCGGCCGCGGTCATGGCCGCGATCAAGGCCGGCAAATCAGCGGGTCGCACTAGAATATCGACATCTTGAGTCGTGCGTAGCGCCGCCACGTCAACTTGCGCAACCCACGCCCGTACCGCGTGGCCGCCAACAACGGCATAGGGGACGCGCGCTTCTTCCAGAATGCGTACCGTTTTTCGGAGTCGCTCGGTGACTTTTTCCACGCCCCGCTCCATCCGCGCCCAGAGCGCTTCGCCGGTAATTTTGAATTCAACCATGGGAGCCTCTTGATCGCGCTGTTGGCCCATTATAACAGCTACGCTTCGTCTCGCTGTCATCAGGCGGAGTGAGGATGACTACTCACGCAATAATCTCGCGCTTCCGTTTCACATAGTCCCAAATCACATACCGATCGAGATCGCGGCCGGCGGTGAAGAAGACGCGGCCTTTGGTGCTTTCGGCCAGGCGATAGGCGAAGCGGATGTCTTCTTCGGACTGCGACCAACTGGGCACCAGGAACAGGTTGATCGTGATTCCCTCCCGGCTGCAAAGCATTCCTTCCCGCATCGTCGCTGCTTCGGTCAGCGGATCGGGCGGATAGAGCAGATACAGCCAATCGCCCGAATAGTGCGCGGTGGGCAGGCCGTCGGTGATCAAAATCACTTGCCGGTTCGGCGTGTCCTGCATCGATAGGAATTGCCGGGCCATTTGCAGCGAGCGCTGAATGTTGGTGAAGTGCGGGGGAATGCGGGCCTCGGCGACGTCGTCGCGAGTCATATCGACTTTGAGCCGCACCACGGGATCGAACAGCGTGACCGGCTTGGGCATCAGCTCGACGACTTTGCCGGGCGGCACCGCGCGGGCGAAGGTGGCCATCTCGATGAACTGCAAAAAGTCGCCCGGATACTCCTTGCGGATCAGCCCTTCGAGGGCCAGGCCCATGCGTTTGACGTTGATGTATTGCCCGTCGTGCCGCATCGAGCCGCTCATGTCCATGATCACGCAGGTCGCACACTTGGGCGTGTTCCGCGTGCGATGGATGACGATGTCTTCCTGCTTGAGTTGGATCGGCAAGCCGCCGCCGGATCGAAGCAGGGCGTTGACGAATGACTGCGGAATGTCCATCTGGGTGAGCGAATCGCCGAACTCGTAGGGCTTGGTCGTTTGCAATTCGACGGCCCCTTCGCCCAGCACCTCGTTCGGATGCCGGCCGGTTTTGGAATCGAGCAGGTTGCTGAAAATGCGCTCGAGCAGCCGCCCCTGAAACAACCGGTAGGCCTGCGGCGTGAGCCGAAAGCCGTCGCCGTCGCGCTCCAGACCTTGCCGCTCGGCCATTTCGCGGACCATGTTCTCGACCATCTGCTGCAACTCGGTCAGCTTCTGCATGTCTCCCGGCTCGGTGAACTGCTCCAGCAAATCGAGATCGATGACGCCGATCTGCGCGGTGGCCTGGGCTTCTTCGAGTTGCTTAAGCAGCTTGTCGATCCGCTCCAACTCCTCTTTCACCTGGATCGCCTCTTCGATGGTGAGCGGCGTGCGACCGGTGAACTGATATTTGGCCGCCAGTTCATCGACCTGATACTTCTGCCCCAGCGTTTCGATCAACTGCACCAGTTGATGGGCAAACTTCGAGCGTTCGTCGCCGGCTGCATACCAGAGCATTTCCAGATCGTGCAGTTGTTCTGCTTTGACAGCGCGACGAAATGTCTTGTCCAGCGCTGCGGGAGGCGTTGTCTTTTCACTCGCCTTGTGAAACTCCTTGTGCGCCCGCTGTTGCACCGTATCAGTTTCATATTTCGCAAGGATGCGGCGCTTCCGCTCCAGCAGCATGGCCATCAGCGCATCGAGGCTGGGACCCAGTCCGGCGATCTGACTCGGATCGAGCCGCACGGCGCGGGCCAGCTCTTCGTCCGTAAGCCGCCGCATGTTGCCATATTGCAGCATGTGCTCAAACGCCGGCGACACCAGGTCCGGCGGCGGCTGCGTGGGACTGGGGAAGTTCAACGGATCGAACTTCTGATAAGTGTGAATGATGCCGCCTGGCATGGTGGGATCCGAGTGCGGATTGGGGAGTCAGGGGTCAGGAGGATTTGCTCCCTCTCCTCGGTACTCGCGGTACGCCGCGGAACGACGGGGAGAGGGCTGGGCTGAGGGGCTGCCCCTCAGCAAGCCCATTCCATTGTATCGCGAATCACAATCAGACAAGTGAAGCAAGGGACTCACACCTCAAACTTGAACAACTTCATCGCATTCAACCCGAGAATCTTATTAACATCTTCCACGGATTGATCAGCCAGATATTCCCGAGCGCGAGCAAAGGCTGCCTGATAGCTATCGCGCGTGGGCGAACCATCGAAACCAC
>JAYTUF010000570.1:0-5565 GCA_043744755.1 Anatilimnocola sp. | reverse complement strand
GTGTAATTATCCGTCCGCAGATTGTCCGCCAGCAGACCGCCGGTGGTTACCAGATCGTCGCGCAGTTGCTCGATAACATCGGGGAAGACAACGCTGGTGCCGTCGTCGAGAATGATCTCGAGCGCCTGTTGAGCGCGGAAGGCGAGCGGCACGCGGTCGGGCTGGCCGTCTTGCTTGATGATGGCCAGGCCCCGCTCGTCTTCCCCCAGCGACTTGAGCGCGTTGCGATCGCTGCGGGCGAGCTGGCCCATGCTATCGGCTTTCTTCTTCTCGATGACCAGCGTGCGAGCGGAAAGGTCTTTCTGCACGGCCAACATCTCGCGGAAACGGGCTTCGAGCTTCGCGAGCTTTTCGATCTGCGTCTCTTCACGCAATTGAGCCAGCCGCTCTTCGATCTCGCGGAGGGCTTCTTCCAGATCCTTGATCGCTTTCCCCTGTTTGCGCGAAGCATCGGACGGGTCTTGCTTGCGCAAATCGCCCGCAGCCTGCTCCATCGACTTCTTCGCTTGTTGAACTTTTTGCTGCCCCGGCTTGGGCTTGCCGGCTTCACCGCCTCCTGGCTCACCACTGCCCGGCTTGCCTTCACCCGGCTCACCACCCATGGGCGAACCACCCTTTTCCATCTTCTCTTGAATCTTGCCGGTTTGATTAGCGATGTCATCCTGCTTGCCGGCCATCTTTTCAAAGGCCTCCGGCGGCAGCGACGCAATTCGCTGTGATTCCTTCTTCAGTTCGCCAAGAGCCCGTTGCAGATTTTCCAGCGCCGACTTCTCGTCTTGCTGTGCCGCTTTGCCTTTGCCTTCTTGCAACTTCCCTTCGGCCTGCTTTTGATTTTCAATCGCTTGCTTCAACGGACGTTCGCCCGCCTCTTGAGGCCGCTGTGGCTGACCACCACTCGGTTGGCCTTCACCCGGTTTGCCTTCACCTGGTTTGCCTTCGCCCGGTTTGCCTTCGCCCGGTTTGCCTTCGCCCGGTTTGCCTTCGCCCGGTTTGCCTTCACCTGGTTTGCCTTCACCTGGCTTGGATTCACCTGGCTTGGCTTCACCTGGCTTGGCTTCACCCGGCTTCGCTTCACCCGGTTTGGCGTCGGCGGGTTTATCGCCGGCTTCTTTACCAATTTGTTCAGCAACGGATTGTGTCCCTTGGCGAACTTTGGCTTGGTCGCCAGCGATTTTGCCGAGACCTTGGATGCCTTCGTTGCGAGCCGCTTCAGTGCCGGCGATGACACCCTTTTGCTGTTCGACAAGGGCTTCGATGGCCTTGATCTTGGCTTCGAGGGACTTCAGCGTGTCGTCTTTATTGGCGACGCGATCCGCTTCCCGCTTCTCGCCCTTTTGCTGCTGAATGACGGCTTCGATCTGCTTTTTCCATTCGCTGAGCTTCTCGAACTCTTCGCGATTCTTGTCTTTGTCGTTCTTCTCATCGAGCAGCAGCGCCAGCAGGTCTTTGAGATCGCCCAGAATCTTCTGCTCTTCGGCCTTGGCGGGATCGAGCTGCTGCTGATCGAGCAGGCGAGTGATGACCGCCATGCGACCCTTGATGCCAAGCGCTTGCGCCTGCTTCAGCGCATCGGCCAAGCGCTGAGCCCGTTCGGGTTCCGCCTTGGCGAGAGCTTGTGCCAGTTGATTGAACTTCCGTTCCAGATCTTCGACCATTCGCTCGACGCGGGCTTGCCGCACACCCAGCGGTGTGGTCTTGAAGGCTTCCTCGTCGGGCTTGGTCTGGGTAAACCCCGTAGTTGCCAAAGTCAGCGCGACGATGGAAAACAATCCCGCCACAAGCCAAGCCGATCGATACATGGGCGAATCCTCTGAGCGAACAACGAACGCACGCGGCATCTCATTCCAAGAAGCCGCGCCTGGTGATTGCTGGTTAGTCCAGCCTGGGAGCCGTTTAGTTCAATCCTCTCCAATATGACGGGGAAACGACCCCACCGCAAAAACTTTTACGCGATTTTTTGGGAAATAAGCGATTTCCACGACGAAGTTTACCGGACCAGGCACGGCCTATCACGGCCCAACCAGCTTGAACTCCAGCGGCGGATTCGTCTCGCTCTCCCCCACGATGGCCGTCAATTCCGTTTTTTCCGCCGAACTGTATTTGGCTGGTAGGTAAGACACACGAGGCTGCCCGCCCATTTGCGGATCGACCGGTCCTTCCGGTCGGCTGGCCATGATCTTCACCTTCTTGTTGCCCGCCTGGGCCGTGAATGCAAACTTGCCAGCCGTGATCTTGCTATGGGCTTCGATGTCGCCCGGCGATGTGGGAACCAGCACAATATCGCCCTCTGGCAGAGGTTCGCCGTTCCAAGTCACGGTGCCGGAGACGGGGTAAGTCTTGGGGCCTGTGGGACCGCAACCAAAAGTCGTCGCGAGGATGATGCACACCAGCGTGCCTAGAAAAACGTGGCGTAAGTTCATCGGTTCGCTCGCTCAAAAATGAGATCATGCGCTGATTCGACAGAATCCTATTGGCCAGAGATCAAAAACGCAACTCTCCTCGTCCTTGAGCATCAGGGGTCGGGAGTCTTTGGCGAATAACATCGATCGATTCTGGGGAATCGCACGTCGCCAAAGACTCCCGACCTCTGCGCATCATACCGACTGATGGCGAAAAGTAACGAGTTGAAAAACGCCCGGCGTTTTTCACCGCGACAGGCAATATCTCCCGGCAGCGGCGCGCCACCGCGGTGAAAAACTGCCTGGGTTTGTCACCAAACAGGATGGAATTCGGAATCCAGTTCCGAGAATTCAAGGTCGGGAGTCTTGGGCGAAAAGCGATTCTCCATAATCGAGAAATATCATTCGCCATCGACTCCCGACCCTGGTTTCTCTCAGGGCAACGCAGTGCTTGGATTTTCGCTACCCGAACAAATGTGCGGCCCTGCGGTTTCTCGCCACGTCCTTGCGTGATTGCCGAACACTGCTAGAATCTCCGCAATTTTGTAGACTGCCTTTGTGCCTGTGGTGCGTGCGTTAACGAAACATGTCGAGGAAAATGCATGATCGCTGCCGTGGCTGAGTTTGAAACGCTTCCCGCCGTTTGGACCCGCCGCCATTTGCTTGATTTGGAAAGCCTCTCGGCTGCGGAATTGACTTGCCTGCTCGATACGGCCGACCGCTTCAAAGCCGCCACCGACGATTGCCGCCGCAAAATCAACGTCCTGCCGGGCCGCACGCTCGCCAATTTGTTCTTTGAAAACTCCACCCGCACGCGAAACAGCTTTTCACTGGCTGCCAAGCGACTCGGTGCGGACACGGTCGAGTTTTCTTCCTCCGGTAGCAGCACCGCCAAGGGGGAAACCGTCATCGATACGGCCAAGAATATCGAAGCGATGAACGTCGATGCGATGGTCATTCGCCATCGCACCCCCGGCTCGCCTTATCTACTCGCCAAGAATCTTAATTGCTCGATCATCAACGCCGGCGATGGTCCGCACGAACATCCGACGCAGGGCCTGCTCGATATTCTCACGATCCGCCAACGCCGGGGTAGTCTCGCGGGGCTGACCGTGGCGCTCGTTGGTGATATTGCCCACAGCCGCACCGCTCGCTCGAACATTTGGGGCCTGAAAAAATTGGGCGCCCACGTGATTCTCTGCGGCCCCGCCACGCTTGTATCCCGCCGCTGGGAAGAGTTTGGCGTGGAAGTGGCCTATCATCTCGACGCCATCCTGCCGCGGTGCGATGTGCTGAACCTGCTGCGGATTCAGTTCGAACGGCAATACACGCGGCCGTTCCCTTCCGTACGCGAATATGCCCTACTCTATGCCATGAACCGCGAGCGCATGCGGAAAGCCAAGTCCGATATTCTCATCATGGCCCCAGGGCCTATCAACCGCGGCGTCGAAATCACCCCCGACGTCGCCGACGGCCCGCACAGCGTCATCCTCGAACAAGTCACCAACGGCATCGCCGTCCGCATGGCAGTCCTGTGGCTAACCATGAATGCGCCCGCGTTCTAATCACGAACTCAAAACTCAAAACTCAAACTTCCCCTATGCCTCGCCTCCTCATCCACAACGGCCGCGTCATCTGTCCCGATCAAGGTCTGGATCGGGTGACGTCGCTGCTGATTGAAGATGGGCGAATTGTCGCCCATGACGCGACCGGTCGCGGGGATGAGCAGGTAATCGATGCCACCGACAAAATTGTCTCGCCGGGACTGATCGACCTGCATACCCAACTTCGCGAGCCAGGCTGCGAAGAGGACGAGACGATTGAAACCGGCACAGCGGCCGCCCTTGCTGGTGGATACACCACCATCGCCTGCTTGCCCGAGACCGAACCCCCTATCGATACCGCCGCCAATGTCGAATTCGTTCGCCAGAAGGCCGCCCGCGCGGGAAATTGCAACGTGCTGGTCATCGGCTGCGTGAGCAAGAACCGCGAAGGGAAAGAACTGGCGGAACTTGGTTCACTCTCTGAAGCGGGCGCTGTCGCCTTCAGCGATGGTTTGGCGTCGATTCAAAGCGCCGAGCTTTTGAGACGCGCGCTTGAATACAGCCTGATGTTCAACAAGCCGATTCTGCACCACCCTGAATCGATCGAACTCTCCCGCGGAGGCGTGATGCACGAGGGAAAGACTTCGCTGGTCCTCGGTTTGGCCGGCATGCCCGCCGAAGCCGAAGACGTGATGACCAGCCGCGATATTCGCCTGACCGAAGCCACCGGCGGGCGATTGCATTTGCTCAATATCTCCAGCGCGGTGAGCATTGAGCTGGTGCGGCGGACGAAGCTCCGCGGCGTGAACCTGACGGCTGGCATCTGTGCCATCAACTTCACGCTGACCGACGAAACGCTCCGTTCGTTCGACTCACACTACAAACTGAATCCGCCGCTCCGTTCGCGCGACCATCTCGAAGCGTGCATTGCCGCCTTGAAGTTCGGCACCATTGATGTGATCTCCTCCGGCCACGCCCCGCGGGCTTCCGAAAAGAAAATGCAGGAACTCGACCTGGCCCCGTTCGGGATGAGCAGCCTGGAAACCACGCTGGCGCTGGTGATCACGGAGTTGATCGAACCGGGCCATCTCGATTGGTCCGCCGCGCTCGCCAAGTTGACCATCAATCCCGCCAAGGTCCTAAGCATCAGAAAAGGAACCCTGCGCGTCGGTGCCGACGCCGACATCACTATTATTGACCCCTCCTGCCGCTGGCAAGTTGATCCCCGCCAGTTCAAGTCGAAGAGTTGTAACACGCCGCTGGGTGGCCATTCAATGCTTGGCCGCGCGACGCACACGATTGTGAGTGGGGAGGTCAAGTACGATTGGGCGACTCATGAGGGCCTGGTCACTGGCAGGAAGTAAGACGTTAAGTGCCAACCGGCTTGCTCAGGGCGCCGCCCCGCTTTTCGGCGATCACCTTGAGCAGCGCCTTTTGAGGATCGGCGAATTTCTGCACCCCTTCGTCCATCAGCGTCTTTTCGAGATGGGCGATGTCCACCAGTTTCGCAATCTCGTCGAGCACCTTCTTCGGCGGCAGCTTTTCAATTTGACGCTCGAAGACCTTGCCGCTTTTGGCTACCGCGGCATTGGTGGCCGGCGGATTGGTTTGAATGTCGCTGC
>JAYTUF010000569.1:0-5574 GCA_043744755.1 Anatilimnocola sp. | reverse complement strand
TCACGGCAGCAGCCTGATGGTGAAGCACTATTACCATCTGAACGACGATGAATCTCGTCGCCAGATGGGTAAGGTCGATTTTGATTTCGGGAGCGATGCAGAGTAGCCTCGCTCAGTTTTTTAGCCCGGAGGTTTGGCAGACCGAAGCGGAAGAGAGGGATGCCCAGCAAGAACTCTCTGATTTTGTCACAGTTTCGTCACAGTTCACTGTGACGAAAAAACCGGCCGTTCCGAAACCATTGCAAGGCAAGGGGTTAGAAACAGCCGGTTCTGTGAAACGGAGAGGACAGGATTCCTCCGACCCAAAGTCGTAAGTCATGAACTAGCAATAGTTTCTGACGTCAACTCTTGGAGCGGAAAGGGATTACAACTTCCCGCCTGTACTCGTATCTTGTCAGGGATTCTCACCTGTTGTCACCTCTCTTGTCCCACTGGGACAAGGCGGAGAGGGTTGTTGCCGACGCCTCGAATTAAAGGCGTCCACCGATGCTGCGGAAATCTGAAAGTGGGCTCAGCCCTCGAGATGGCAATACACTGATGATCGCTATTGTCTGCCGGATTTCAGGCTGTGCTAAGCAAAAAGAGCTCAGCCTTGAAGATCAGGAAGACAACGGCAAACAACTAATCGCGGAACTTTACACGGGCTCGACGAAGTTTCGTGTGATTTCCACAAAGGGTAAGGGTGAAAACCTGGAACGGCCAGAACTCGACCAAATTGAGGCTGCTTTCAAGTCGAGGAAATTCGATGTTTTCATCTTTGACGACCTGAGTCGCCTCATTCGCGGCGGCGAGGCTTCGAGGCTACTCGGGGTTGGTGTCGATAATGGCACACGATCGATTTGCATCAATGACGGGATCGATACTGCGGAAGATACCTGGGAGCAGGATGCACTGAACGCTTGCGGCGAAAACGTTGGCCACAATCAGCGGACGTCGATGCGGGTCAAGCAAAAAACGATGAATCGTTTCAAGAAGTTTGGCGCAACAGGCAACCGTGCCATCATGGGTTACATCGTGCCTAAGGATGCGAAGAGCTATTCGGATTGGCAGAAAGATCCCGAGCGAGAAGCGGCAATTCGCGAGGGTGCTCGCATCTTGCGGCGTACGCTCAACGGCGAGGCAGTCGCTGCCTATTTCAACGAGATGGGCGTACCTGTTGGTCGCTACGCCCGGAACAAGAAGTGGAATGGGACCATGGTCCTGCGCTACTATAGAAACACATTGCTCAAGGGCTTTCCGCAGCGCGGAAAGATGGCGACAGTAAAGCACCACGGCAGCGGCAAACGCCCCTCACGTAAGAATCCTAAAGGTCCAAATTACTATCACGCTCCCCATTTGGCATTCTTTGATCCTATCGAGTTTGACGAACTCGTCATTTTACTGGCCGAAAAGAACAAACGTTTCAAGCGAAAATTAATAAACGGAGAGGATTCGCGCCTCGCTGTACCCCGAAAGAGAACGCGTTCATTCGGGCAGCACGCCCGCTGCTGGTATTGCGGACGTCATTACGTATGGGGTGCCAATGGCACCACCGACAGCCTGATGTGCTCGGGGGCACGAGAACGAAAATGCTGGAATTCGATCGGTTTTCCTGGAATTCTCGCGGCCGAGCAACTCGTCCAGGTTTTCACCGGCAAGTTGTTCGAACTTGATGGTATCGATAACCAGTTTCGAGAACTAGTTGGAAAAGCGGCTTCGGAGGGGACGGTTGGGCTTACGACGCGTTGGAAGAACTTGGAACGCAACGAAGCAGTTCTAGCCAATAAAAAGGAAAGGGCGAAGGAAGCGGTAATCGCCTTTGGAGTATCGTCAACACTCCAGGAGATGCTTGCGGACGTCGATAAGTCGGAAAAGCTGCAAGCTGCCGAACGGCACTTTCTCGAATCCGCCAAGGAGCGGACGATCGCCGTTCCCCAATCTTCTGACGAGCTACGCAGATTGCTGACCGAAGAGTTTAATCGACTGGCAGTGAGTTCGCTGGAATTTGGCGAATTAATTCGCCAACTCGTGCCGGAGCTGCATATCTATCTCGTTCGGGCATGTGACGGAGGGCATCTCATGCCCCGTGCAAAGTGCCGCCTGGATCTGATCGGAAACTTTCCCGATGCCGAACTAATGCCAGAGTTAAGAGCGTTGTTATGCACTGAAGTCACTCTTGACGTGTTTGAACCTCCTCAGCGAGTTCGCATTCGGGTCGACGCTGTTCGCCTGGCTGCCGAGGGCTTAGAACAACGGGAAATCGCTGCTCGGATCGCAGAGAAACCGACTCAGACTGCGGTATGGAAGTCGCTTGAACTTCAGCGGCAAATGGACTCTCAGCAATTGACTACTCCTTACGAGTTGGTTTCGGCGCCTCCAGCCGACTATGCCAAGCTGAGATGTCATCAGCATCCGCAATATAAGTTCGAGCCACTGATGGGCTATGTCCGCCCAGAACTGTAGATTTGAGAGACTATCCGAAAAAAATCTTTGACCCTGGCTAGCCGCCGGGGTTTTTTCATTTCTTGTTCTAGGAGTTTGTTTGTGTCATTCCAGACCCAACGGCACAAGAAGCCGCAGAACCTAACTGAAGGTCCCGTTCCCTCAAACAGCTTGCTATACCGCGTGCTCACGATTCTAGCAGTTGCAGTTTCCGTACGAATTCGCGACACAGTTGCGAAAGATCCAAAGCAGCCAGAAGTGACGGATCACGGCAGCGATGTTTTGCACTAGATAAACGTGACGATGGGCTGCATTCAATACGCCTGCGCTCACAACAAATCGCATGTGATATCGGTTCCAGAACCATCAAGCGATCATCGACTTAGGAATCGCAGGCGAACGGCAATGTTGACGTTCAACCGTTGGCGAATTCGGCTGAGAAGTTCGCTCCCCTCAAACCTGACAACTTTGCAACTTCGAGTGCATAGTGAAATCCTATTTGCGCAATTATTGAAAGGGAAATCGATGCTTTGTTTTGAAGTGCTGGGAGCCTGTGCGATCTTGGCGCTGTTACTCACTCTAGCGCTGGTCCGCGAAATCCGGCTCCGGCGCGCCATGCAATGTTTACTGGCCCGAATTTTTTGGCAACGGAGGAACAGGAATGCAGCAGTATCGAACCCCGACCCTTTGGATGCTCCTGATCGCAGTCATGGGGATGATCGGGGGCTGCAGTAAAGGTCCAGACCAGCGACTTACCGAATTGGCGGAATCCAGCCTGGCACAACAAAGTCGTCAGAACGAAGCTGCTGCGGAGAACAACCGTCAGATTGCAGAGGCGGCGCGGCAGCTGGTCCAAGCCGACGCCCATGCCCGCGAGCAACTCATTCGCTCTAATCGCGAGCAGCAGGCGGAAATTCAGCAGAGTTACAACCGGCTGGATCAGGCCCGCGATGATTTGGAACGGGAGCGCCAAGCGATTGCGGAACAACGTCAACGAGATCCCGTAGTCGCCGAGGCAATCCGCGGCCTTGGTCTGTTACTCGCTGTCTTGTTTCCGCTCGGTGTGGCCGGCTACCTGCTCTACGTAATTAATCGCGCGGCCCCGATGAGGCGGCGGTCAGCGAACTGCTCATTGCAGAGATTACCGAAAACGAGCGACCGTTGTTGCCCTCGACGCCACCGAGGCTCCAAGGGCGCGATGATTCCGACCCTATCACTGTGGCCTAACGAGATCGGCGCCGAGCGCCGATTCCAAACTACTTCCTAACAAGGAGCCATTGCCTTTGTCACACATTGTGCAGATTCAAACTCAAGTCCGCGACGCAACGGCCGTCGTCGCGGCTTGCCGACGGTTAGGGCTGGCGCCGCCAGTCCAGCAGACGGCAAAATTATTCAGCAGCACCGAAACTGGCCTCACAGTGCATTTGCCGGGATGGCACTATCCCGTCGTTTGCGACGTCGCCAGTGGCAGCGTTAAGTTTGACAACTTCAACGGGCATTGGGGGCAGCAGCAAGAACTAGATCGGTTCCTGCAAGCGTATGCCTGCGAACGGGCGAAGATTGAAGCCCGGAAGAAGGGGCACTCGGTCAGCGAGCAAACGCTCGCCGACGGTTCGATCAAACTGACCATCCAGGTAACTGGAGATGCACCGTGAAGAAGATCATCGAAGTCATTGTGTCTCTGAAGGGAGAAACGAAGATCGAGACCAAGGGCTTTGTCGGCGGCGAATGCCGACAGGCCAGCCGGTTCATGGAAGAGGCTCTGGGCGTCCGCGAAAGCGAGAACCTCACGGCGGAGTTCTATCAGCAGCAATCCACTGGCCAGTCGATCAAGGAGGGCCAGGCATGAACCAAATTCGTCGGCGCGTACTGCGCCCTGCACCTGAACCAATCGTCGATCCGTCGCAATCGAGGCGCCACGATCGGCAACGGCAACAACTCGCGGCCGATCGGCAGTCACTCCGCCGTTGGATGACTAGGCTCAAGCGGGCCTTCAATACTGTGGATCGACTGCATGCTCGCATCGCTCGCTTGGAGCGGCAGCTCGCCAGCTAAGAAACGGACGCGATAGCTGTTCGCCAATTTCCACATTTCAGGCCGGCACGCGATTGATTGCGCGTGCCGGCCACTTCCTCGTTCTCATTTCTCATACAGGAGATTGCCTATGTCGCTCACCGAGCGATTGTCGGAGATGATTCGCGCATGTTTCACCGGTTTGTGGGTTGAATCGCATGAACACGATGACGCGCTGACCGAAATTGCTCAATTGTGCCGTCGCGAAGAGTGGCGGCTGGCAACTTGGAATATCGAGGAGGGGCTCAAGATCGCCGGCCACGAGGCCGCTGTCGAGACCGGCACCAATGACCCCTTGGCGGCGATTCGCGCATTGGCCTCCTTCCAGGGAACCGAACAACCGGCCCTACTGGTGCTTGTGAACTTTCATCGGTTCCTGCAAAGCGCCGAGATCGTGCAGGCGTTGGCGAAACAAATCGCAGTGGGAAAGCAAAACCGCACGTTCATTGTCATTCTGTCGCCGGTGGTTCAGGTTCCCACGGAACTCGATAAGCAATTCGTCGTGATCGAGCACGAATTGCCCGGCAGGGAACAGCTCGGTGAAATTGCCCGGGGCATTGCCACTGAGCAGAATGAGTTGCCCACTGGCGCGGAGTTGGAACGAATCCTGGATGCTGCTGCCGGCTTGACTCGCTATGAAGCCGAAGGGGCGTTTAGCCTGTCGCTTGTTCGGCATGGAAAGTTGCGAGCCGACGTGCTGTGGGAACAGAAGACGCAGATGTTGAAGAAGAGTGGCTTGCTTTCGCTGCATCGCGGCGGCGAGACCTTCGCAGACCTCGGAGGGTTGGAAGGAGTGAAGGCGTTTTGCAAGCGATCGTTGCGGAATCCGACGAATCGCACTGTCGCCGTTCGGCCGCGGGGAATTCTGTTGCTGTCGCCGCCCGGCTGCGGCAAGTCACAGTTTTGCAAGGCGCTCGGCAATGAGACGGGCCGGCCGACGCTCGTGCTGGACGTTGGGAGTCTGCTTGGGTCGCTGGTGGGTCAGTCGGAGGCCAACATCCGCCAGGCGCTGCGGATCATCGACGCGATGGCGCCGGCCGTGCTTTTTATTGACGAGTGTGAAAAAGCATTCAGCGGCGT
>JAYTUF010000568.1:0-5574 GCA_043744755.1 Anatilimnocola sp. | reverse complement strand
TTTGTCTGCAGGTGGTCCGTGAGGTCGGGGCCGATGCGTATGCTCATGGTGCGACGGGCAAGGGGAACGATCAGTGCCGCTTTCAACTGGCGGCCGAGGCCCTCAACCCCGCGGTGAAAATCATCGCTCCCTGGCGGATCGAAAAGTTCCGCAAGCTGTTCCCCGGGCGGACGGAGATGATCGCCTACTGCGCCAAGCACAACATTCCCGTGAAGGCCAGCGTCAGCAAGCCGTATAGCAGCGACGAGAACTGCCTGCACATCAGCTACGAAGCGGGCAAGCTGGAAGACCTGAATGTCAACGGCGTCGAGACGGTTGAGTTCGGCATGACCGTCACGCCGCAAAAGGCCCCCGACAAAGTCGAGCCGGTGAAAATCGCGTTCGACAAGGGTGTGCCCACGAGCGTGAATGGCAAGTCGCTTAGCCCGCTGCAGATCGTCAAGACGCTGAACGAAATCGGCGGCCGCAACGGCGTGGGACAGATCGACATGGTCGAGAACCGCTTCGTCGGCATGAAGAGCCGCGGCGTGTATGAAGCCCCGGGCATGACGATTCTCTATATCGGCCATCGCGTCATCGAACAACTTACGATGGACCGCGACCTGATGCACCTCCGCGATCAACTCTCGCCCGTCGTCGCCGAGATGGTCTATTACGGCTACTGGTACCACGCCAAGCTCGACGCCCTGCTGGCCTTCAGCCGCGAAGCGCAGAAGCACGTCACCGGCGAAGTGACGTTGAATTTGTATAAGGGCAACGTGCAAGTCGTCGGCCGCAGCAGCCCCAATAATCTCTACGACGAAGGGATCGCCACGATGGAAGGCGGCGGCTCGTATAATCAAACGGATGCGGAAGGGTTCTTACGCATTCAAGGGTTGCCGGGCAGAGTGCAAGGCAGGATGACGCCGCGGAAATATTAAAAAATTCCTTTCGCGTCGTAATCACGCCTCGCTCGATAGGTACCTGCACATGGCCCGCAAGTCTCAGTTTCCTCGCATTACTAGCGTCGATTTCTTCCGGTTCACGGAGGATGAGTTGATCGGCGCGCTCGCGCAGTGCATCGCGGATTCGCTCGAATCCAAGGGGAAGAGGAAGCCAACTTCTGAGCAAGCCGCCATTGTCTGCTGGTCGCGGCTGTACATTGACGTGCCTAACGGCGGTTTTACGCAGTTCTTCTATAATAACGGCGGTGACGGCGGAGTCTCCGCTGCAGCGGATCTACTGAATACGCTCAAAGAAGCGAAAGCTGCGAACATCCTGCGCGACGCGACTGCGATCTATAAGCAGCACAAGGCGAAGTTCAAAGTCGACAATCCCTGGGAAGGGCTCTTCGGCAGCATTCCGGAGTTTGAAAAACTCGATCGAGCATTCTGCAACCTCGCGCTGAAGTGCATCCGAGGGATCGAAGCGTGGATTCGCAAGCATATCGGCAATCTTGCGACCGACCAGGAAGACAATCCCATCGACGCGGCGTTCACGGGTGCCGTCGAGACGAAGCAGAAGAACGGCCTGACTGCCGAATACCTCGAAGTGAAGAAGGGAAAGCCGAGCGGGGCCTATCGTTTGTACTTCGACGACGGCACGGTTCACAAGGTTGTGTTCTACCGGGCAGGCAAGGTCTCCGGGGACTTCTGGCCCAGCGGCCAACTCAAGAAGAGGGAATCAAAGCAGGGATCGCTAACGATCATCGAATGGTTCTACCCGAGTGGAACGCTGCACAAGCGATATGTGGAAGGAAAAGATGGTCATGCTGCTGAGCCGATCCGCCTGTTTCACGAGAACGGACAGCTTGCCGAAGAGCTGCACAAGAGCAAAGACGAGAAGCGGGGGAAGTGGCTGAAGTTCTTTGACGATGGCGCCCCTAAGCTGATCGCCGAATATCGTGCGGGCGAGAAGCTGGTCATTCAGGATGCCTGGAACAATGAGCGTCAGCAGATCGTGAAGAACGGATCAGGAAAGTTCTTCAAAGACTCAACCTCGATCGATTGGAGGTACGCCATTCTCATCGACTTGAGTTGGCAGCGCGAGTATGAGTTGAAGAAAGGGGTCGAAAATGGCAAATCGACGACCTATAAACGCGGTGTGATCTGGAGCATTACCGACATGAAGAACGGTGTGGCAGACGGCGAGTCGATCACATATTGGGACA
Source organism: Anatilimnocola sp. (assembly GCA_043744755.1). GTDB lineage: Bacteria > Planctomycetota > Planctomycetia > Pirellulales > Pirellulaceae > Anatilimnocola. The sequence goes on along the minus strand of JAYTUF010000568.1, from coordinate 3,425 downwards.
ACGGCCGCGTTCGCACCATCACCAAGATGGTGGCGGGGAAGTCAGGCAAAAGAACGGAGTTTCCCAAGTTCGATCGGCCGACGCCGGCAGTCGTGCTGGGCATCGAAGCAAATCAAACCCTGTACTCTGCCTGGGGACACACCCCCGTTGACGAGTATCCACAGGTTCTTAATCAAGCGAAGATCCAAAGCCACCTGAAAGTGCCGCAGTTCTTGCAGGAAGTGCATGAACGCAATCAAGCGGGCGAGTTGCGCGAGGAGTATGAAGACTGCAATACCTTCGACGATGGTATCGCATATTTTCTCACCCTCAACGAAGCGGGCGATGTGATGAGCGCGGTTCCCAACGGCAGCGGCGTTTACTCCGTGGGCGAATGGGGAACCTATCCGCCGCTGCTGATGCAGTTGCGTTTCAAACCTGGGCGTATTCGCGGGCGGGCGATTGAATGCAGAGTGCTGGCGCGCATCGATCATACCTTTGTCGACGGCGCGAATTAGCTAAAGTGGATGCTTTGGTCCCGGGCGAGCTGAAATCGCTCGGCCTCGATGCCGAGTTGGTCGGGCCCCAAGTGGCAAGCCGTTATCGTCGCCGGCTCATCTGCTCACTGAGCAAATCCAGTTGCCCTTTGAGATCGGCGAGCAGCAAGTGAGGACTCGCGCCTTCGGCTAAGTGCAGATAGAACGACTGCGACGGGGTGCTGCGGGACGAGGATAGCAGCGTCGTCGAGTGCCGCAGCTCGTGTAGTTCGCCATCGAGGGACTGGAGCGATTGCGTAGTGGCGCGATTCGTCTGCCAGAGGGTTTCTAGCTGCAGCACGAGGCCGACAATCAAGCCGGCCTGACCGAGCAAGGCGAGCGGCAGACCAATCGACCAGAGTTCCTGTCGCTGGGTGACTGCCGACCACCCGAGCAACACGCCGCCGCAAACGAAAGCCATCACGCCGACGGACAGGGCAGCCCAGGCAATGCCCGCGAAGCGAGTTTTGTTTGATTGCAAATTCTCCCCGCTTGTCGTTTCGCGAGAATCGGGAATGTGTTCGACTGGCATTGCAATCGAATCCGCCAGCGGCGGCGCTTCTTTCCAAGCCTGCGACAGGCGTTCGACATACCGCAGTTCCGCTTCCAGTTGCCAGTCTTCTTGCGGCATCGGCGGCTGGAGCAGTTGGTCCAGCGTGGCCTGCTCCGGCAAGGTGGTGAGCGGTTCCAAACCGGGCGGCAGAGGAGGAGTCGCCGCGGCCGCGATTCCCGCGAACAAGTTCTGACAGCGTACGCAACGTTGGCCGCTGGTTCGGTCGCCCGAAACTACGGCGGGAACATCTTGCTGGCAGTGCGAGCACCACATGAGCGGAAACTTACCGAGGGGGAGCATTGGGCTGGCGAACGAGCCAGCGTCTATCTCCATCCATCGGCAATCTGGCTGTTAATCTGTAGCGATTTCGTGATTTGTAGGGGTGAACCTTGGCTACGGCAGCAATCACGCGAAACATAAACGCGTCCTATCCGAAGATGCTAGTAACCGCTTGCCCCTTGCCATCCTCGGTCGCGTAAAATGGTCGATTCTCGACGTCGTAGGCCGTCTTCGGACTCACGCCCATCGCGTTGAAAATCGTGGCGTGCAGGTCCATCACGCTGACTGGGTTCTTGGTGGCGAGGAAGGGCCGTTCGTGCGCGGTCTCGCCGTAGAGCAGGCCCTTCTTCACGCCGCCGCCCCAGAGCATCACGCACGAGCTGCCGGTGAAGTGACGATGTTGGCCGTAGTGCTTCAGCTCTTTCATCACGTCAACCTTCTCGGTGGCCTGGTCGCCGGCGTTGCTGCCGGGTCGGCCTTCCATCAGCATGTCGCGGCTGAACTCGCTGGCGAGAATCACCAGCGTCCGGTCGAGCAAGCCCCGCGATTCCAAATCGAGAATCAACTGCGCGATGGGCAGGTCGATCTGCTTCTTCATCGCCTGCAGCGTCGTATGGCCATTGGCGTGCGTATCCCAATTGAAGAACGGCACGTACTCGGTCGTCACTTCAACGAATCGCGACCCCGCTTCGACCAATCGCCGCGCGAGCAAGCAGCCTCGGCCAAACCGGCCGGTGTCGTACTTCTCGTAACTCTCTTTGGGCTCGAGCGAAATATCAAACGCGGTCCGCTCCTTCGCGCTCAGTAGGCGATGAGCGTTATCGAGCGCGCGGAGCATCGATTGCTGCTGATAGTCCGAAGTGAATTCCCGCCGCGGGGATTGATCGATGAGCCGCTGCAACATCCGGTTGCGACTTTCAAACCGCTCGGCCTGCATGCCCTTCGGCGGCCGGACGGATTGCGCGGCCTCTTCGGGGTGCGGCAGGTTCATGGGGCCGAACTCGTTGCCGAAGAAACCGGCCGTGGTAAACGCTTTGAGCTCTTCTTGCTCGCCGACCCCTTCCAGCCGCTGACCGATATTAATGAACGCGGGAATGACTGGGTTCTTGGGACCGAGCACCTTGGCCAGCCAGGCGCCGAGATGCGGACAGGCAACCGTTTGCGGCGGTACGTAGCCCGTATGCCAATGATACTGATGCCGCGAATGCAAGATGTGCCCCAGGTCGGGCAACACATGCGAACGGATGAGCGTGCCGCGGTCCATCACGCGAGCGATGTTCTCCATACCTTGCGTGATCTTGATGTTGTCAACGACGGTATCGATGGCGGGGAACGTGCTCTCGATCGAAGCCACGGGCACGCCCGGCGCGAACGGCACATATTTCTTCGGATCAAACGTGTCGGGTGCCGCCATCCCGCCCCCCATCCAGAGCAAGATGCAAGAATCAGCCGTTGCGCGGGGCTGCGCGAGCTTCTCTTCAGCGCCCAGTGAACGACGCGGCTCTCCCGTCATGAGCGCGGCCGCAGACATGGCAGCGAGACTTCGCAAAAACTGACGCCGTTGTTGGGCTTCAATCATGTGTTTCGAGTTTGCATTCATCCCTTTAACCCTTCCTCTCTTCAATCCTTCAACCCTTCATCCCCGCCCTCACCGCACCAACTGAAACTCCGGCAGCATCAGCACGCTCCAGAGGGCATCTTCAATGGCCTGCGCGGTGAGCTTGTCGCCGATCTCTACTTTCATCGTAGCAAGCTCCGCGGCCGAAGGCTCGCGGCACAGGGTACTATTGAAGAGCCAAACAATAAACTCGTCCGGCGATTTCCACGCGCGGGCGATCAACTTTTGCGAACCACGCTGCAAACTATCGGCCAGCGATTGACCGTTGGCCAGGTCGATCGCTTCGAGCGTGGTCAAATCGGCGGGCCGCACGCTGACGATCTGATCGCGATTCGGCCGGCCCAGCGCTCGCATCAGGAAATCGCTCTTCACCAGCGAAGCGCGGACCCTGAGGCCCACGGACTGACTGCCGGCGTTGATCGCGGCCGTCAGTTGCGGGGTGACGCCTTGCCAGACTGCA
>JAYTUF010000567.1:0-5581 GCA_043744755.1 Anatilimnocola sp. | reverse complement strand
CGGCATCGGGCTGAATTCTCGGAGTCGTACCCATAGATCGAACAAAACCCCGAGATATCTGGTGCTAGCACGAGAGCGGGCGGCCGGTTGCGCCCTATGTCTATATCGGTCACCCGGATCATGACCGACGGTACGAAAAAATTGAAGTTCCGCCGCCGCCCAGAATGTTATTCTTCGTCTTCGTTCTGGACGATGGCACCATTGATCACTGGGATTGGCGGGAGGCAAGTTCTCCAGATGAACTGCCGGAAGGAATGAAGGGAGAAACAATATGGCCACCACAGACCTAGACCAGATTCTCTTTGCAGGCGTTTCCGAAAAATTCTCGACGTATTCGGATTATTGCCAAAAAGCCGATGCGATGAACGTCTATTTTCGCAACGAGCCAGATTATTCCGAACGATTGAATGCCCATATCACCTTATTCAGATCGCTTGAGGATAAGTCGCTTGTCGGCTTTCGGCTGAAGGGCGTGCGTGAACTTCGGGCGCTCGCGCCAAACTGGCTGCAAGTTGAACATGAGAACATTAAGTTGCGAATAATCTTTTATGCCTTTGTCGGAGGGGCAACAGCCGATGAACGCGCGGTCCTTCAAGAATTGATTGAGAAAGCGGGCGACTTGCCGCTAGAGCCAAGCAGCGCAACCTAGCGACTGAGTGCCTTACTTTAACCGCTGTGAAATTGACAAGTCAGAAACTTGCCCTGAAAGCTTGTTACAGCTTAATCTTCCCGCTCTTCATCAGCTTACTGGCCTGTCCTGCCTGGCCGAAGCTGGTCATGCGGGCGACGCAGACTTTCTTCATCGCGTCGCGGGCGGGCTTGAGGTAGTCGCGGGGGTCGAACTTGTCGGCCTGGGTGTAGAGCACCTTGCGAATCGCGGCGGTGATGGCCATGCGGTTGTCGGTATCGACGTTGATCTTCCGCACGCCGTTTTTGATGCCGAGCTGAATCTCTTCCACCGGCACGCCCCAGGTTGGCTTCATCTTGCCGCCGTATTTGTTCAGTTCGTCTTGCAAATCTTGCGGCACGCTGCTGCTGCCGTGCATCACCAGGTGGCAGTTCGGCAGCAGCTTGTGAATGGCGATGATCCGGTCCATCGCGAGGACGTCCCCCTTCGGCGGCCGGGTGAACTTGTACGCGCCGTGGCTGGTGCCGATGGCGACGGCCAGGGCATCGATGCCCGTCTTGGCGACGAAGTCCTGAGCTTGCACCGGGTCGGTCAGCAGTTGATCGTGAGACAACACGCCTTCCGCGCCGTGGCCGTCTTCGGCTTCCCCTTCGCCACTTTCCAGCGAACCGAGACAGCCCAATTCGCCTTCGACGCCAACGCCCTTCGCATGCGCGAGCTTCACCACCTCGCTGGTAACTTTGACATTGTATTCATAGCTGGCCGGCGTTTTGCCGTCTTCTTCCAGCGAGCCATCCATCATCACGCTGGTGAAGCCATTCTCGATGGCCGAGACGCACGTCTTGACGCTGTTGCCGTGATCCTGGTGCATGACCATGGGAATCTGCGGATAAAGTTCCGCCGCGGCGAGCATCAAGTGCCGGAGGTAATTGTCTTGCGAATAAGACCGCGCGCCACGACTGGCCTGCACGATGACCGGCGAATCGGTCTCCTTGGCGGCCTCCATGATGGACTGGATCTGCTCCATGTTGTTGACATTGAACGCGGCCACGCCGTAGTTGTTTTCCGCCGCATGATCGAGGACGGTGCGCAGAGTAACGAGTGGCATGGGAATCTCCTCGAGGGGGGCGGAATGGCACGCGATTCGCAATTATCCGCGTGAAGTCGCTTGCCCGCAATGCCAGTGATTGGTCAACGGCCGGTGCCGCAACTCGCTTAGCAGGCAAGGGCCAAGGGATCGGCTTTACACCGCCGCGAGGGAGTTTTCCGGCCCGCAGACTGTTATGATGAAGGAAGAAATTTCCTCGCCCCACCCTTTCAACGAGGCCCGCCGATGTCCCGTCACCATTTGTTGCTCACCGTTGTCCTCGGTGCCGTAGCGTCGTTTGTTCCCGCGTTCGGCCAGGAATATAAGGTTGAAAACGTCGACCAAGCCGCCCTGGCGGACGCTCTCGCGCCGGAGATCGCCAAACTGCTGCAGCCCACGGGTTTCAAGCTTTCCAAAGGTGATCGCACCGTTTGCGAAATTTGGCTTTGCCAGGAATGGCCACTGAAGGGTGACAAAGTCGGCGCGGAGGTGATTTATCCGCTGCAGCCCGGGCAGGTGATTGGCGCTATTCGCTATCCGCGCAAGGGGGCCGACTTCCGCGATCAAGACATCCCCGCCGGGGTTTATGTTTTGCGGTACGGTCAACAACCGGTCGATGGCGCCCACGTCGGCACTTCGCCCACGCGTGACTTTTTGCTGCTGCTCCCCGCGGCCAAAGATCGCTCGGCCGCAGTGCTGGAATACAAGCCGCTCGTCGCTGTCAGCAAGGTAACCAGTGGTGGCACGCACCCCGCGATGCTGTCCCTGCAACGGCTGAGCGACTCCACCGAAAAGCTCGCCGTTCGCCACAATGAAGAAAAGGAATGGTGGATTCTGCGGTTCATCGGCAAGACCACGCAGGGCGGCAAGAGCGCGGATCAGGCGATGGAACTGGTGGTGGTGGGGAAAGCAGGAGAGTGAGGCAATTGCAGAATGATGATTGCAGATTGCAGAATGATGCAGGGAAGGGCCTGGCTGTTGCTGGCTGTGGTTGGTTGTTGCGCGACGTTGTGCCCCGCGCTGATTGCTGACGAACCTAAGCAGCCTGCCGATGCGCCCGCGGCGTTCGAGTTGCAAACGCATCGTGGCAAAGTCGTCTATCTCGCTGAAGCGCTGAAACGGCTGCATAACATTCAGTCGGTGGAAGAGGCCCAGGAGCGGACGCTGGCGCTGGAGACTGCCGAGGGGACGCTGATTCCACTGGTGGAAGATATTCGCGGGCGGGCCTTTCGGTCCGACAAACGGCTGCGCGATATGCAAGTCGAACTGCTCGTCCGCAAGTTCCGCGGCTCACCGGCGGGGCAAGTCATCCGCGTTTATGAACTGACCAAAGAGGGCAAATTCGAGATCGATTACTGGTGCGACATCTGCTCGATTGCCATGTATGAACTGAAAGCCTGCGAATGCTGCCAGGAAGACATCCGCCTGCGGAAGACAAAGGTTAGGTAACCGCTCGCTCGTAGCATGACTCGAACAACAACTGCCCTTCTGCCTGAGCAATCTGCTGGGCCAGCTGTTACTCGTTCGCTTTGCCGCGGGCCAGTTGCTCGCACCAATCTACGAACGGTACGGATCCACTCCTTGGCTTGCTGAAGTTCACGCGCGATCGAATCGGTGCCGCGCCGCCGGCCGTTCCAATCGCCATGCTCTATTTTGCCGACTTCAGCTCGCGAAAAAACGCCTCGGACTTGCGAAAGCCATCGGGGTCGATGCGCTTGCATTCCTTGAGGAGTTCCTGGGCCCGAAGCAAAGGGCATCTGCGCAGGTAAGCGATAATCGGAAGGCGCAGCCAGACATTCTTCTCGCCAGAGTTCTTGAAAAGCTCGAACAGCTTGTCGACCACCGACCAATCTTCGAGGTCAGTCAAATCATCGATCACGAAATCCGCCTGGTCCGGACGATCCAGCATGTAATGCAGGGCAGTCAGAATTCGTTCCCGCTTCACGACATTCGCTTCCGTGGTGAGGAAACGCAAGGCAGATATGGCGGCATAGGTATCCGCATCTGACGCCAGCTTGTTCTTGAGAAACAAATCCTCCACCAGTGGCAGGCCCTGGTCCTCTTTCAGGGTCAAGTAACCGATGATCGCCCCCCTTAGATGCCTGCGCCCTTTCTCATCTTTGGCTTTGATGATCGTCTCAAACAAATGCAGGTCCTGTTCCGTGGCACAGACGCTGAGCATCACGAGGAACATCGCACGCCGCTCATCGGGAATCGCGGGGTTTTGAATCAATCCCACGATCTGATCGTGATCGAGATACGGCTTGAGTGCCTTAAATGTTGCGTAGGATTCATCCGCGTATTCATGGAAGGCATCGCGGGAAATCAGTTGGTCCGCGTCACCAAGATACTGCCGGTAGAAGTTGAATCGTTTTCCGGCGTCCTTCGGCAACTGGCTTACCTTACGCCAATAATCGCAGGCCCGCGGGGTGACGGTGACCGCGGTTGACCAGCTCGGGTCAAGCGGATTGCTCCGAATTATCAACACCAAGTCACCTGGCAAGTGCTTATCGATCGGCACGACCACCTGCTGTCCGGCTCGAGTCCCCTTGTCTCCTTTTAAGACCTCAGCGAGCTCACATTCGGCTTGTTGGGATTCGCTTTGGGGGTCGCGCGGCAACGTGCGGACGATTTTGGCAATGGCCGCTGTATCAGACGTGGACAAAGCGTCAGAAAACGAACGGAAGTCGAACCAGCAACTAGGATCAGCTTGCGCGACGGACGCGCAACTGGCTAACCATGCGCAGATCGTCAACCACTGAAAATGAGGTCCGACATTCACACGAGTCGTAGTCATCGACGTTCCACTCCATTCGATTGCCCCGCCTAATTCTAAGCGAAACAGCCGTGTGAAGCGAATAATTCCGTTGACAGTGCGTGGCTTTGATCGCAGCTCTCCATAGCTTTCGCCGCGGGCGGGAACGCTGCCTCGCCGACGCTACAGGCTTCCTTCGATCGCCTGCTCGTAACACGCAGCAAACAGCAATTCCCATTCAGCTTGAGCGATATGCTGGGCCAATGATGTTTGAGACGCTTTGCCGCGGGCCAATTGTTCACACCAATCGACGAAACGATACGGATCCCACTCCTTGGCTTGCTGAAGTTCACGCGCGATCGAATCGGTTGCATCTTCCGCGGCAATCAGGTCCTTCGCGCGGGCTTGCAGGGCCGGAAAGATCAAGTGCGAACCGACTCGCCGGAACCAATACTTGCTGTTGCCATAGTCAGGCTCGCGGCGGTGCATGATGGCATGCCAGTAGCTCCCCTCGGCCGTTTCAATCTCCTGGCTGATGGCGTGCGACTCGTCGAGAAAATCGTGCAGCAGCCAGAGGCCAGCGAGGCAACAACGGGCGGCGTCTTGATCGACGATGCGCTGCCCCGCTAATGCGCTTTGTACCGTAAGCGCACTGAGCTTTGCGTGAAGCAATTCATTGGGTTGACCATGACCAAGTGCGCAAACGCGGTTGGCGGGGATCAACTTGTCAAAGAGGCCGTAGGCAGCGGACATACGATTAATGGTTCGTGAGGGCTTCATCTAAGTTCAGCACGACCACAGCCAGGTTTGTCCAGGCGGCGAGTTCCGTGCGTGAGAGTTCCAGGGGCACGTGCGCCTGGCCGACGGTCAACAGTTTGTCCGCGGCAGCCGGGTCGGCGCGATAGTGCTCCAAATCGGCGGCCAATTGTTGCCTCAGCAGCGTTTGTTCTTCGGCAGTCGCCGGTCGGCTGAGGACGTAAAACAACAGTTGATCAATCCGGTAAGAAACCGAGTGATTCCTTTCCAGCAACAATCGCTCGGCCAACACTCGCGCGGCTTCGACAAACGTGGGATCGTTGAGCAGCACGAGCGCTTGCAGCGGCGTGTTCGT
>JAYTUF010000566.1:0-5589 GCA_043744755.1 Anatilimnocola sp. | reverse complement strand
GTCGCGTCACGAGCTACGCCATTCCGGCGGATGAGCTTTCGAAAGTCCTGCCGAGCCTTTTGAAACAAGCGCAGAAGTCTCAGAAGAAAGCAGCGAAGAAAAACGCTGCGAAGGCGGAAACAAACAAGCCAATGCCTGCGTCGCAGAAACCTCCAAGTTCCCCGCAGCCCGCCGCGCCCGTTCCGATGGCACCGTGAGTCCCGAGCTAAAGCCGCCGAAAGAACGCATGCCGCCAGCCAATGGCTCTGATGTTGTGACGCGCATTGTCGATTTGCTCATGCGCGGACGATGGGTTTGGCTGAGCGCGGGAATTCTGCTCGCTGTCATTGCGTACCCCACCGCGCATCAAATGAAGTTCGACCGCAGCATTGAACGGATGTTTGCGGCAAACGATCCGGTGTTGCCCCCTTACGAACGGCTGAAAGCGGAATTCGGCGGCAATGAGGTGGTGCTCGCCGTCTATCCCGATGCGGCACTCATGCAGCACGATGGCGTTGGCTTGAAGCGCCTCGCAGGGATCAGCGCCAAGCTCAAAGCGGTGGACGGAGTGCAGGATGTTCTCAGCCTCGCGGAAGTCAACGCACTGCTGGAGAAGTTGAATGCGGCCACAAACTTCGGCGGCTTGTTCAATTTGGGTACGAAGCCCAAGTGGCAAGGGCCGGCGATTCTCAACCCGGATAGCAAGGTGGCCGCGAACTATCGGGCGATGTTTCAAGGCTATACGCATGGCGCCGATGAACGCACGGCGGCCATCGCCTGCATGCTCGAACCGGCGCCGCCCGGCCAGGTGCTCGACGCTCGCCGCCGCGATCAAACCATTGCTGCCTTGCGAGCCATCGTCGAACACCTGCCCGACGGCCTGCAAGGAGGCGTGCTGGCCGGCGAACCCGTGATGGTCGTCGAAGGGTTTCAACTGTTAGAAGAAGACGGCCGCCGCTTGGGGCGTTGGTCCACGATCATGCTGGGCTTGACGATCATTATCTGCTTTTTCAGCCTGCGCTGGCTGATCGCGCCGATCGCCGTCGTGCAATGGGCGCTGTTAGTGACTCAAGCAACGCTGGTCTGGTCCGGCTTGGAACTGACGATGGTCAGCTCAATGCTCTCCGCCATCGTCACCGTCGTTGGCGTGGCCACCGTCGTCCATTTGATCGTTCGCTGCCGCGAGTTGGAGACCAGCGGACTGGAACGTTTCGCCGCCTTTCGCCAGGCTTCGATCTTGCTGGCGATTCCCATTCTCGGCGCCATCGCCACCGATGTCGGCGGCTTCGGCTCGCTGTGGTGGGCCAGCGTTGGTCCCGTGCAAGACTTCGGCACGATGATGGTCATTGGCTCCCTGATGGTGGTGCCCGCAGTTGCCTTCTTAGTCCCGGCAATCGCGCTCGTGCGACGGCCGAAGAGTGAAGGGGAAAGGGTTGTTCCACCCAAAGAATCACGCCTCGATGCCTGGTTGCATCATTTCCTCACCGGCATGTTGCGGGGCCTCAGACAGCGACAGTTCTTGTCTGCGGCCATCATTTCGGTCGTCGGCCTGATCGTGGCGCTCGGCGCTGTTCGCTTGGATGTCGAGACAGACTTCACTCGGAATTTCCGCTCCGGCAGCCGCGTGGTGGTGTGGTATGAATTTGTCGAAACGCGACTCGGCGGCGCGGGAGTTTGGGATGTGGTGATCCCTGCGCCCCGCCGACTTGATGAAGCCTATCTCGCGCGAGTTCGCAAACTCGAAGAACGACTGCGAGCCATTGAAGTTGTCGATCACGCTGGCAAAACCCAACGCGGGTTGACGAAGGTGCTCAGCCTCGTCGATGCCATCGACGCTGCGGCGGGCGACTCACTCCTTTCGGCCCTACCTGTTGATGCCGAAACGAAGGCCCAAACGCTCGGCACCATGCTCCCCGTCTTCACCGCTGCGCTGCGACATGTGCCTTCCCAGGCGGATAGCCCTGGCAAGCTGCGAATCATGCTGCGGGCGCGCGAGCGTCAACCTGCGTCTCAAAAGCGGTACTTGATTGAACAAGTCCAGACGATCGCCCGCGAGGAGTTTCCGCCGGTTGGCGAGCTACCGGGCGCAGAAGTCACTGGCTTCTTTGTGCTGCTGACCAGTTTGATCGAAAGCATGCTCCGCGATCAATGGACCACTTTTGGCGTTGCCTCAGCCGCCATTGCCTTGATGCTGCTGGCCCTGTTTCGCAGCGTGAAACTGACACTCATCGGCCTGGTCCCCAATGCCTTTCCGATCTTCCTGGTGATGGGCTTGCTGGGTTGGCTGGGGCTGCGAATCAATATGGGGGCGGCCATGATCGCGGCCGTTTCGATGGGCCTGTCGGTCGATAGCTCGATCCACTATCTCGATTCGTTCCTGCGAGCTCGCAGCCGCGGATTGACCGTGGGCGATGCCCTGGCGGAAGTGCAAAGCAGCGTGGGCCGGGCCATGATCTTCTCGACGCTCGCTTTGATCATCGGCTTCAGCGTACTCTGCACGAGCGAGTTTGTGCCGACGATCTATTTCGGCGCGCTGGTCAGCCTGGCCATGCTCGGCGGCCTGCTCGGCAATCTCGTCGTCCTGCCGCTGCTGTTGGGTTGGTTTGTGCGGGATGAACCGTTACGAAGTGCTGACGCCGCTAGCCAGTAACACCGTCTCTTGCACGGCCAGATCGTGGGCGTAGGAATAATCGCTGGCCTTCTCGTCGCGGATGATGGCGGCCATGTCCTTGGCATCTCCCACATAGCGCGGGTAGTTGCCGAACTTGATTTCGTGCGTCCCCTTCTTGAACTCGCCTCGGTCGCGATCCAGCGCATAGACCACATTTGGGGCATCGAGGGGCTGAATGTGAAACGTGCCGGAGCGACCGCAGGCGACGAACTGCCGCCGCGCGCCCCCTTCGACTTCGACCGCGGAGGATTTTACGGTGGCCAGTGCATTCTTGTATTCGATGACCGCCAGCATGTTGTCCACGAGTTTATCCGCCCGCGGCGAAACGTGCCTGCCGAAGGCTTGCACGCGATCAGGCTTGCCCAGCGTGCCGATGACGAGGTCGATCACGTGGCAACCCAATTCAAACATGATGCCGCCCGGATACTGGGCGAGATTATCTCGATCGCCATCGCCGACGACCTTGCTCATCACGGTGTGGACTTCAAACAAGTCACCCAGCCAACCTTCGGCCAGAAACTTCTTCATCAGCAGCACGGCCGGGCTATAGCGAAACATGTAGCCCATCTGCACGAGCAGCTTTTTCTCCTCGGCCTGCTTGAGCAACTGCCGATACTGCGGCAGCGATTCCCCCGCCGGCTTATCGAGATGCACATGCATCCCCGCGGCGATTGCCTGCTGAGCTGTCTTAAGCGAGCTATGAACGTGCGTCTCCACAAGCACCGCCTGCAGGCCGGAAACATTGAGCAACTGTTCCGCCGTCATCCAAGGCAGGTCTGTGTAGAGCGCCTGTTTCTCAGCGCGCGCTCGCAACTTTTCGTCCGGCTCTGCGACGCCGACCACTTCATACTCGGACGAAGCGCGATACACGCCCAGCTTACTCGCGTGCGCATGACCTGTGCCGATCTGGCCGATTTTGATCTTGGGCTTCGCGCCTTGAGCATGACCGGCGGGGACCGCGAGTGCGGTTAAACTTAACGTTGCTGCGCTGGTCGCCAAGAAATCTCGTCGCGAGGGTAAGTGCGTCATGGAAGTAGGCCGTGCCGGTGAACTGATGATTGCGATTACAATTTCGCAGTTTTACCATACAGCATGGCTAGAGTCCCGCAGCAATCCGTCGACGCGATAAGTCTCGTCATCAATCCCCAGACGCTGACCGTTTAACTCCCGGATGGAAGAGCTATCTCAATACCGCTTGCCTGGTATCCGCGACTGCTACACGGAACTCCGGAAGAACGTAACACATGGCAATTGATTGGCAACGGCAGCGGGATTCACTGGCCCGATTTGGATGAAGACATCAGCGTCGAGAACCTGCTCAGCGGCAAAGCGTCGGGGGAGACGCAAGCTTCGCTGAAGCGTTGGCTGCAGCAGCGGACCAAGACTTGATGGCAGCGTGCTACTTTGATTGCGGCATTTCCAGCACGATCTTAATCCCCTCGCCCGAGCGCATCAGTTGAAAGCCGCGTTCGAAGTCGTGCATCGGAATCGTGTGGGTGACGATCAAGTCGAGTTCCAGGCGGCCGCTCAGGAGCAGGTTTTCCATCTGGTACCAGGTTTCGAACATCCGCCGGCCGTTGATGCCCAAAACCGTCGCGCCTTTGAAGATGATGTCGTTGGGCAGGTCGAGGGCGACGGGCTCCGCGGGCAGACCTAATAGTGCCGCGGTGCCGCCGTTGCGAAGTGCGCTGAAACCTTGTCGGATTGCTTTCGGATGGCCGCTCATTTCCAGCAGCACTTCCGGGCCTTGATCGTGGGTCAGTTCTCGGGCTTGCGCGGGCCAGGTGTCATCGCTGGCGCTAAAGGCATGGTCGGCGCCGATTTGCTTGGCGACAGCCAGGCGTCGTTCGTCTCGATCAGTCACGATAATCAGGCCGGCACCGGCAGCGCGGGCGACCGTCACTGCCATCAGCCCAATGATGCCCACGCCGGTAATCAGCACGCTCCGGCCACTCACGCCCGCGGCCATTACTGTATGCACCGCGTTGCCGAGGGGATCGAAAACCGCGGCGATATGATTTGGAATTTTCGGATGGACGGGCCAGACATTCTCTTCCGGCACCGCGACATAGGTAGCAAAGCAGCCATTGCAATCGATGCCCAGAATATCGACCCGTTCGCAAATGTGGCCATTCCCCGTGCGGCAGGGCTGACACACGCCGCAGCCGATGTGTCCTTCGGCGCTCACCCGCTGACCGAGTTGGGCGCGGGTCACGGCGGAACCGAGCTGCACCACGTTGCCGACAAATTCGTGGCCCGTGGTGATGCCCACCGCGACGCGGCTTTTGCTCCAAGCATCCCATTCATAAATATGCCGGTCCGTGCCGCAAATGCCCGCGTGGGTGACGGCGATCAGCACCTCGCGCGGCCCGATGCGGGGCAGCGGGGTATCTTCCTGCAGCCACAGACCGGGCTTGTCGTACAACTTTCGCAGGGCAGGCATGATCTCTGGCAAGCGGGCGGTCATGGTCGATCCTTCGCGGCAGCGGTCGATTGGAAGACAACATTGTAAAGAAGTACACGTCGCGCAGGAGGGGCCTTTCTGAACCATTGGCACCCTTTCCGAATTCGCTTGCCGTGAACACAATGAGGGGCTGACGTGTCTCTCCCGTGGCGATTTGCCCGCTTCTCGCGATTGCAACCTTGCTCATGTCCAGCCCGCTACAGATTCAACGGATCGATGCCCGTCGTGACGATGTGACTGCGGCCCTTGATGCGCTGCGGGCGAAACTCAGCCCCAGCGGCAATGTGGTCAGCGAAGCGGGGCGTCGGCGGACGCTGGAAGTCTTTGGCGAACCACTATCGCCGGTACAAGTTGTGGAACGAATCTGCGCTGATGTTCACAAGGACGGCCTGGCCGCGGTTCTCGAATATTCTCGCAAGCTCGACCGTGCGGAACTAACGGCAGACACCATTCGCGTTTCGCCAGCAGAACTGGC
>JAYTUF010000565.1:0-5590 GCA_043744755.1 Anatilimnocola sp. | reverse complement strand
TTCGGGACCAAGAGGTCGCAGGTTCAAATCCTGTCACCCCGACTAGACAGAAGTCCCTCAATGACAATGATTTGCGAGAAGTGCCAGAACTGGTGCTTCGAGCAAAACTGCCCGTTAGGGCAGAGATGGGGGCAGAGTTTCGAGAGAAAATAAAAAAGCCATCGACAGCGGCAACTGTCGATGGCTCGCAGAACAGACCTTTCAGTCCGCTCCTTTGTGTTTCAACAAGGACTGGAGGGTTCGACCATGCGATTTCCGAAACCGTTCTTTCGTGCCAGCAAACAGGCTTGGTATCTCCAGCTTGGAAAGCGGCAAGTCTCCCTGGGAAAGGATCGCGATGCAGCATTCGCGCGCTATCGTCGGCTCTTGCTGCATGACGAAGGCAAGGCGAGCGCGGCCGATGAGGAACTCACTGTCGCGGAAATCTGCGATCTGTTCCTGGAGCATTCTCAGCACAACCACGAAGTCGACACATACCGATGGTATTTGCACTTCCTGAATGACCTCTGCGCTCACGTGAAGAAGCTGAAGGTCGTGGATTTGAAGTCGTTTCACGTGACGAAGTGGATTCAAACGAAGTCGTGGGGACCGACTTCTCAGAATCGCGTCATCGGGGGCGTGAAGCGAGTTTTGAATTGGGCGGTGGGCGAAGGACTGGTCGGCGACAATCCGATCAAGTTGATGAAAAAGCCCACCTCGAAACGGCGCGAGCGCTACCTCACGGCCGACGAACGTCATCAGATTCTCGCAGCCGCCAAGGGCAAGGACTTTCGCATGTTCTTGTTTGCGCTGAGCCAGTCCGGAGCTCGTCCAGGCGAAATTCGATTGGTAACCGCCGCCGATCTGAATTTCGAGCAGGGAGCCTGGGTGCTCGAAAAACACAAAACGGCCAAGAAAACGGGGAAACCGCGGGTCATCTACATGACGCCCCCCTTGCGTCGACTTTGTGAACGGCTGGTGGCGCAAAATCCCACCGGGCCGATCTTCCGAAACTCGCGTAATGAGCCGTGGTCGAATAACGCAATTCGGATGCGGTTTCGGCAATTGCGAAAGAAACTGGGGCTCGATCCTGGCGTCGTCGCGTACTGCTACCGTCACGCTTACATCACCGATGCCTTGGAACGTGGCGTATCGGACGCCACCGTCGCGGTTCTCGTGGGCCATACTTCGACAGACATGATTCATCGCCATTACAGTCATCTATCTGAGAAGCGGAGTTTTCTGAGCAACGCTGCCGCGCTGATCATGAAGCCGTTGCCAAAGAAGTTGCCCTAGCCCAGGCGAATGTGCTTGAGATGCTTCAACCCCTGCGAGCCGTTGCCATCGATCGTTAATCGTTGGCAACGGTCGAGGTAGTCCTTGATTTGCTCTTCGCTGATGCGAATTCCGCCGTGGCGAGCACCAATTTGAAATGAGCCGAGTTCTCCTAGCTCCACGAGTTGGTAGACCGTCGAAATGCTGCAATTCAGCCGCTCGGCCACGTCGCGAACTTTAAGAAGCATGTTGAATATCTCCAAGGCCACGGCCTAGAGTTGCAAGTGTTTGAGTTTTAGCTTCACGCGAGGGGGTGCCAGGGACCGGGCTTCCTCGCCCTGCTGTTGGCGGCTGGCGGCCAAGTAGTCGTTCAGGTCGGCGTCGGAAACGCGGACCGTGCCGCGGCCGAGGCCGATGCGGTGGCAGGCCAGTCGGCCACTTTCGAAGAGGGCGTACACGCAGCCCAACGATACATTGAGCAGGCGAGCAACCTCGCGCACTTTGAGCATGGCCGCGGCCATGGGTGGGCTCCACTCCGAATTGGGTGCCGCTAGAAAATCGCGGCCCCTCTATGTATCGGTGACTGGTTGCACCGTCTTTCAGCCGGCCACGTAACCAGCGTGTTGTTCTAGCCGCGTGATGCGATTTTCGTGGCCATCGATGCGGTCGCGCTGGAGTTCAATCTGCTCGCGGTTAGCGGCCAGCAAATCGTGGCGGATTTGTTCGACCGTTAAGTCGAAGTGCTGTTTCGTTTCGGTAACGGCCAAGAGTTGCCCGCGCTGCGTCTTGTCGGCCAACTCATCCTTCCACCGCTCGTTGGCATCGTAGAGCTTTCCAAGCTCATCCATGAGCAGTTTGATATCAGATTTCGTGGCCGGGATGTCGTCGTTGCGCTGGGGCATGGCGACACGCTATCGCGTTCTAGAGGCTGGCGCAATACCCGTTGCACAAGGCGCTGCAATACCCGTTTTGGCAGGCAGCGCCCGATGTTGGTGTGAGTTGTAGTTGTAAGTTGTTTCCCACCAGCGACTTGGGGTGCCGGGGGCGCTCATTCGCATTACTCTTTCGGACCCCCGGCCTGATTTGGTGTCTGCGTAAGGGTTGGAGGCATGGGCTCGCTGCGGCTCGCCCTGCTATGTGCCAACCCGGGTCTCGGTCGTTCCAGGCCACGATTCCGGTCACCCAATCAGGCCGGGGCTCTGACCCCGGCACCCCCGACCGCGCTCGTCGCTGGACTCGCGGGTCGCTCGGCTTGGTCAGCCGAGTAAGTCGCACGCCACCCCAGGTTGTAGGTGTTGGTGTTTGTTGTTTGTGTAAGCACGAGCGCCCTTCGGGAGAGGACTGAATCGCTCGCACTGCTGGAATTGTGCCACGTCCTCGCATTGGGCGATCAAGGGGCGCTCGCGGGGCAACCGCGCAAGAGGTTCGCAGCGCCCTTGCGGGACTTGCGAACCTGCGGGATTGCCGCGCGGCTCTGGCCGCTGCCGCTCACTTCCCTTGACGCCATGCTGCGGCGTGGACTGGCCGCAGTGCTGCGGAGCGATCCCAGCACCTTCTACTTCTTTCCAATCCCTTCTATGTCCAGGTTTTCCACACTGCTCCGGGCCGTGATCGGCCTGCCACTTTCCACAACCGTGAACGGGCGGGCCATCCCGCGCAGTTTGCACGGGGCCACGCCCGTGATGGTTGTCCACGACCGGCGGCTGTCGGTAGGTCTCTTCTCCATCCGTCGCGGGCGGAAAGGCGCAAGCCACTACAAATTGGTGGCTTGGCGGACCTACACCGACAAAGCCGGGAAAGAGCAGTCCTCGCTCAGCTTGCACCGGGATGAAATCGACCCGGTGCTGAGGCTGGTACAGCAGTGTGAGCAGCGGCTCCCCGCCACCTTCTAAATCCGCACGTAGGCGGTGCAACACTCCGCCCAGTGATAGAGGGCCAGCATTTACTCGCGAACTGGTACACGCAACACAGAACCGAAGGTTAGAAGCAAAACCAACAACCAAAATAAAGTGTGCAACAAGTCACGGTAGGGTAGAGGGTCACGTTTGGTCACCAACTCATTTCGGAGAAGCAAGTATGAGCAGCACGGTTCGCAAGCGTTATCGTCAAACACCGCACGGCGATATGTACACGCTGGAATTCCGGCAGCAGTCCGATGGGCACTTCGACATTTATGCCATCGAGTCGCCGCCCAATCCGCAAAATACTTCGGTGTCGATTTGCCATTTGTGCGCCAGCGGCAAGGTCTGCGTGGCAGCAGGCAAGGAACCTCGCACGCTGGATCGGGCTCTAGCCATCGCGTTTATCTGGATTGACGGTTACTCCGCTTATATCCGCACAGGCGTGTTTCCCATGGGTGCAAAGAAAGTCAACGTCTAGCGGCGCGTGGCCGCAAGCGATGGCAGGCGAGACGGACTTCGACGCCTGACATTCGCCAAAAATCCGGGCGAAGTCCCACTCAGAAAGGCCATTGCCATGAACGAGTTTCTGGCCGGCACGCTCTTCGGCATCGAAGAGGTCGATGGTGGAACGCTCCACGGCATCGAGGAAGTTGACGGCGGCACGCTGCATTCGTAAGCGTGTCCACTTGGCGGTTGGGGTCGAGTACAGCAGGCTCGCCCCAGCCGCCTTTTTTCCCCCGCAATTCATTCTCATTAAGGAGCCCCGCACCATGGGTTTGATTTCTGAATCCGATTTTCCCGACGACAATTCCAAAGAACGTATTTTTCGCGGCCGACACGATCGCCACTCCAGCGACGATGCACCAAACATCTGCCCGCCGCAGCCCGTTATGTGCATGACCCAGTCGTGCTACTGGCAGATCATGGAGGAACTGACGCGGCGCGAGCCGGAGGCCGGCGGGCTGCTACTCGGTCCGATTGAGGACGACCTGGCCACTCATTATGTGCCCGACGAAAATGCCATCGCCACCGGCGTGTCGTTCACGCTCGACGCCCCGAGTCTCAACCGCGTGTTGCGGCAATTTCGGGCCTGCGGTCTGAACGGCAAGGGCCTCGTCCATTCTCACCCGCGCGGCTGCACACAACCCAGTGGCGGCGACTTGGCCTACGTGCGCAAGTCGCTGGCGAATGAGAAGAATCAGGGAGCCATGAATTTCATGCTGCCGATCGTGTGCGGCAAGCACCTGTACCCGTACCTGATTCAGCGCGACCAAACGCCGGAAGTTGTACTCGCGCACTTGTGGTTGGTGTAACACTGTTTCTCGCTTTCATAGGAATTAAACGACCATGAATTTTGATCGAATTGCGTCGGCCATCGACGTGCAGCGAATGCAGGCTTCCCGCGTGGCGCTCTTTGGCAGCGGTGCCAGTGTGGGACTGGCCAGTGATTTAGTACGCTCGGGCCTGGGCCACATCGACCTATACGACTTCGACGTGGTCGCCCCCGAGAATCTGTCGCGGCAGGCCCATCTCGCGAGCCACATTGGCCTGCCCAAAGTCGATGCCTTGGCCCGGCAATTAACAGCCATCAACCCGCAGGTGGGGATTACTTGCCAGCAGGTCGATTTTACGCGGCTGACCGAGGCTGAATGGAAAACCCAGTTCAGCGACGTCGATTTGTTGGTGTTCGCCACCGACCGTTTCACCGCGCAGGCGAAGGGGAATGAACTCGCCTTGTACCTCGGCAAACCGGCCCTGTGGATTGGGCTGTATGCTGGCGGCATGGGCGGCGAGGTGATTTTCTGGCATCCGGAATTGCCGGCTTGTTACCGCTGCCTCTGCACCAATCGCTACGCGACCCATGCGGCCGAACAAGCGGCCGGCCGCAGCATTGACCCGGCCAGCGACGGCGCAACCATTTTCGACATCCATTATTTGGATGCTATCGCGGGGCAACTGGCGGTGGGCCTGCTCACTCGTGGCACCGACAACCGTTTCGGCCGGCTGATCGACCAACTCGGCGACCGCAATTTCATTCAGGTGAAGATTGCGCCCGAGTTCGCCTGGCGTGGCCGCGACGTGATTCGCGAGCAACTGGGAGTGCCTACCGAACGCGATACCTTTTTCGCTTGGAACACGGCCGCCCGCCGCGATCCGGACGGTGGCAATCTGGCGTGCCCCGACTGCGAGCGGTATCGCGGCGTCACTTTCGCGGAAAGCGAACGTGGCATACAGCGTGTTTCCGGGGAGGCGTAATCATGGGCGCGTTGATAGGCCTGGGCCTTTTGGCTCTACTGGTTTACGGCGTCATGAAGGCGGCCGATAGTTGGGCGGCACCTAGGCTGATTCCAAGTTTCACTTGACTCGATGTTGTGTTCATCTCGAAAAGGTTACGCTTCGTCGTGATTCACGAAGGCGCTGCGGATCATCTGGAC
>JAYTUF010000564.1:0-5598 GCA_043744755.1 Anatilimnocola sp. | reverse complement strand
TTTGGGCATGCAACAATCTTAAGTGAGTTTGCTGGCGGAAGAGTCAGGAGGATGCATCAAGTAACTTGTAACCCGGAAGAATCTCTTCCAAAAACTGTTCTAATTCTGCTTTGGTTTTGTATCGCCGTCCGCGCATCATGAAGACGGATCCGAGCTCTTGCTCTTCGCGTGAATTCGCTCGCAGCAGTGCAAATCCTGTCGCCCAAAAAGACTCGGCCAGTTCTGGGTTTTCCTCGCTCCATTGAATGGACTCCACTTGGTTTCGCAGCAGCCCGTAGTACAAGTAGGTTTGTCCGTCCTTCCACGCCGGGTTCGCGTGATACACGAGCAACCAGCGGGGGTTGTCGGTTGCTAGTGGTCTTATGTACTGCTTTGCGATCAGAAATTCCATCAACTTACCCCGCTCACGGATCGGTGCTGACCGGAAGCTGGGACCGTTTCCACCTAGCAGAATCCATTCTCGTTCATATCTGAACTCAGCTGTATCGGGCGAAAACTTGCAAACGCCACCCGACGACCACCAGGCCTCCCCGAAGGCAAAAAGGGGAACGGCCACGAGAGCAAGCAGAAGCGAGATTTCGATTTTGCTGAACCGCATAGTGAGTATTCATCGAGGTGTGGAAGTGTCCCACCAGTATCCGCCACCGAATGACAACGCACAATCGTTTTGCTCACCCATCTGTCGCCCTTACCAGGGCTCTAAAATCGTCTCAACTACCAAACCCACGGCTGACACCGTGGGCTACTATCTACCGCCCTCCGGGCTAAGAGTCGACGGCGGCACCTTGTTGTCGTTCAACCGCGGAGCGGCGGCAGATATTAGCCCAGGGCGAAAGCCCTGGGAACAGATCGGCAATTCTGTACAAAGCCCTGGTAAGGGCGACAGAACTCGATTTCGGAGTTGCTGATCTTTGGAGAATAGAACCGAGCGCCGCTCTCGGAATTCTGGCGAATTCCGCTACACTCAGATTCATGAAAACACTCATCCGCCATGCTCAGGTTGTGTTGCCGACGGAAACGGTCGGCGTTTCGGTGCTTGTCGAGAACGACAAGATCGTGGCCATTGATGCGGCGGTGCAGACGACTGCCGATGAAGTGATCGACGCTCGTGGGCTGCATCTCATCCCCGGCGTGATCGACGATCAGGTTCACTTTCGCGAGCCGGGGCTGACGCACAAGGAAGACTTGAGGACGGCCTCCCGCGCTTGCGCGAAGGGAGGGGTGACGACGTTTCTGGAGATGCCCAATACCAGGCCGCCGACGATCACCGTCGCTGCCTTGCATGAAAAGCTCGCGCTCGCAGCGACCAAGTCGCTGGTCAATTATGGTTTCTATATTGGCGCGACCACGGACAATGTCAGCGAGTTAAGAAACGCTCAGCGCACGCCGGGGATCAAGATTTTCATCGGTTCGAGCACGGGGAATATGCTCGTTGATGAACAAAGCGCGCTGGAAGCAATTTTTGCAGAGTCCACGCTTCCCATCTGTGCCCACTGCGAAGACGAAACCACCGTCCGCGCGAATGCGGCCAAATATGCCAGCACCACCAACGTCGCCGATCATTCCAAAATTCGCGATCATCAAGCCGCCATCATTGCCACGCGGCGGGCGATTGACCTGGCCCATCGCCACAATCATCGGTTTCATGTGCTGCACGTATCGACCGCCGACGAAGTGCCGCTGCTGGCGGATCATCGCGGTTTGATCACCGCGGAAGCTTGCCCGCATCATTTGCTATTCAATATCGATGACTACGCCCGCCTCGGCACGCTGGTGCAAATGAACCCCTCGCTCAAGACAGCCGCCGATTGTAGCGGGCTGTGGCAAGCTTTGCAGGACGGCTTGATTCAGGTCATCGCCACCGATCACGCGCCGCATACCTTGGCCGAGAAGGAACTCCCTTACTCTGCCGACCATACGAAGCCCGGCAGTCCGTCCGGGCTGCCGGCCGTCGAGAACTCTTTAGCCTTGATGCTAAACGAAGTGAACCAAGGCCGCTGCACGCTGCAACAAGTGGTTCACTGGATGTGCGCTGCTCCGGCGCGCGTGTGGGACATCGTGAATAAGGGACGCATCGCCCCGGGTTATGACGCCGACCTGGTGCTGATCGATCTCAATAAGTCAGCCGAGATCCGCAACGAAACGCAGGAGACGAAATCTCGCTGGAGTCCCTGGCATGGCCAGACTCTGACAGGCTGGCCGGTCCGCACCTGGGTGCTGGGGCAAGAAGTTTTTCGCGATGGTCAAATCAACGCCGACATCCGCGGCCGCGAAACGTTGTTCGATCACGCTCGCGGCGGGTATTGGAAGACAACATAGTCGGCTTTCGCTCCGCGAAAGCACGTCCTTTCGCGGAGCGAAAGGCGACTCTCGAATGCACTTGCATTATCCAAACAGCTTCGTCACCGGATCAGCCTTCACCAACTCGCGGGGCTGGTTCAGGTGGTTGTAAACGATGGTCTGCGGGTTGATTCCCACGGCGTGGTAGATCGTGGCCAGCAGTTCGATCGGATGCACCGGGTTTTCGAGCGGCGCCGAAGCCGTCTTGTCGCTCTTGCCGAAGATCGAACCGCGCTTGATGCCGGCGCCGGCGACGACGGCCGTGTAGCAGTAGGGCCAGTGATCGCGACCGTCGGCGCTATTGCTGTTGCCCGAGGTGCTCACGCCGCGGTTGGGACTGCGGCCGAATTCACCGAGCGCGACGACGAGCGTTTCGTCAAGCAAGCCCCGCTGATCGAGGTCTTCGATCAGAGAGCTAAGTCCAGAATCGAGCATCGGCGCCGATTGCTTCTTCATCCGTTCCGGCAAGCCGGTATGCACGTCCCACGAATGGTTATCGCTGTTGGCCACCTTGGGCCAAATCACTTCCACCACGCGCGTTCCGGCTTCGACCAGGCGGCGAGCGAGCAAGCAGCATTGACCGAACGTGTTGCGGCCATACTTCTCCCGCAGCGCTTCGGGTTCTTTGCCAATCGAAAACGCTTCGCGGGCCTTGCCCGACATGATCAAATTCAAGGCCGAGTCGTAGTACTTATCCAGGTCGTACTTGGCGACGGCCTTGTCGATCTCGGGCATCCCTTGATTCACCAAGTCACGCAGGCGAGCGCGGCGATCGAGGCGGGCTTCGGAAACTTCGGGCCGCAGGGTCAGATCGTCCACGCGGATCTTTTCCATCTTGGCCATGTCCATGTCATCGCCTGGCGGAAACAGATAATACGGATCAAACGCGCGCCCCAGGAATCCCGCGGTGCCGGCCTTGTTCACCACGTTGCTCTCTTGCAGCGGGCGAGGCATCATCACGAACGGCAGCATCGGCGTTTCCGGCGGCTTGAGCCGGACGATGTTGCTGCCGAAGGTGGGAAAGTCTTTGGGCGAGGGAGGTTCCAACTGACCGGAGGGACTGACCTTGTCGGCGGTGTAGCCGGTATGAATTTGATAAATGGCGGCCGTGTGATTGAACAGGCCGACCGGCGTATAGCTCATCGAGCGAATCAGCGAGAGCTTGTCGGTCACTTTGCCCAGGTTCGGCAGCAGTTCGGTCAGATCCATCCCCGGCACTTTGGTGGGCATGGTCTTGAACACGCTCTTCACGTTATCGGGCACATTTTCCTTGGGGTCCCACAGGTCGAGATGGCTGGGGCCACCCTGCAAGTAGATCATGATCACGCTTTTGGCTTTGCCCCAGCCGGGACCGCTGCCTGCAGCGGGAGCGGCACCTTGGGCCGCTTGCGTGCGGAGCATGCCGCCGAGCGTCAGGCCCAGAATGCCGGAGCCGCCGACGCGGAGAATATCGCGGCGGGTGACGCCCAAATGGCTATCGCACAAATCCTTGCCCGGTTGACCAGGGATGCACAGCATCAGAAAACTCCCTACCTGAGAAGCGGCGTGGTGGCGTGTAACAATCGCGCGTTTAACATTTGTGAAAGGGTTGGCGGGACTGCAAGCCCAATAAGGCAATATAGTAGCATCGGCGAACCAATGTCAATCTTTTGATGCGAAGTTCGGTCGCAGACAATCTACTTTCCACTTTCTGCTCTCTACTTTCTCGCCTTTTCTGCGTCAGAAGCAGGAAAGAGGCAAGAAAGTAGAAAGGGGAAAGCTGAGAGTAGAGTAATACTCGAAGGTCCTGAGAACACGCCGCAAGCGGACGTGGCGAAATGAACGATTTTCCTGACTCCCGACCTCCTGATTCCACGACCTCCTGATTCCTCCCCCATGCGTTGGCCACTGCGGCTGCAAATCCTGACGCCGATGGCCATCATCTTGCTGGTGACGGTGGGGAGCGTGAGCGCGCTCAATGCGTGGCTGGCCGCGGCGCGGGTTCGGACGGATGTCGAAGCCCAGTTGCGGGATGTGGCCCGAACGCTGGAAGGGACAAACTTCCCGCTGGAATCGAACGTGCTGAATCAGACGAGTGGGCTGTGCGGCGCGCACTTGCTGATTTTTGATGAATCGGGCGAAGTGGTTGCCAGCAGTCTGCCCGATGAATGGCTCGGCCCGCCGCCGTCGATTGTGACGAATTGGCGTTACCTAACATTGCACGAATCGACCACCATTGGCGGCGAACTGGGGGGCGAGACATTCTTCACGACAGGGGTGAAACTCGATCGTCGTCCCGTTGGCGGCGGACTCGTCGAGTTGTACTTTTTTTATCCGGAGCGGACCTGGCAGCAGGCGACCCGGCAAGCTGCCCTCGGTCCCCTCTTCATTGGTGCTGTGGCCCTGGTCATCGTGAGTCTGGCCGCGTGGCTGGTGGCCGCTTCGGTCACTCGACCCGTGCAAAAATTGCAATCACAAGTCCAGGCCCTCGCGGACGGCAATTATCAATCTCTTCCGTTACCGCGGCGGAATGACGAAGTTCGCGACCTAGCGGCCGCGGTGAATCAACTCGCGCAGCGACTTTCACAATACGAAGAAGAAGTCCGCGGCAACGAACGATTGCGAACTCTCGCGCAACTCGGCAGCGGCATTGCTCATCAAGTGCGGAATGCCGCGACCGGCTGCCGGATTGCCATTGATCTGCATGAGCGCGATTGTTCACAGAATGGAACCAAACCCGCGGATGATCGGCTGCAGATCGCCAAGCGGCAGCTCACGCTGATCGAAACGCATGTGCAACGGTTGCTTTCCTTAGGCAAACCATCCGTGCCAGTGCGGGAGCGCGTGGAGCTGGCGGCATTACTAGAAGACACGCTCGAACTGGTTCGCCCGACGGCGGCTCACTTAGGTGTGGACTTGCAGTCGCCCACCGCTTGGCCCAACGCGGCGGCGGACGGTGATGGCGAAGCGCTGCAGCAAATGCTCGTGAATTTGCTCATCAATGCGATTCAGGCGACAGCCACGAATGCGAACTCGCCAGCCCTACAGCCCGGCCGTGTCACCTTGGAAGCGAAGCTCCAAGACTCTACGCTGACGCTTGCGATTGGCGACAATGGCCCCGGACTGCCAGACCATGTGGCCGAGAAACTGTTTCAACCTTTTCAATCCGATAAACCCGGCGGCACCGGCCTGGGCCTCTCCGTGGCCCGGCAAACCGCTCGGCTGCATGGCGGCGACGTGAGCTGGCGAAGAGCGGCAGGCCTGACGTGGTTCTGGGTG